>CAKTZW010000098.1 GCA_934636065.1 uncultured Labedella sp. | reverse complement strand
CGCATCGCCAGCGTCAGCTCGTCGACGGCGACCCGCCCGAACGGCGAGGACTCGAACCGGCCGCGGGTCGCGGAGGTGGCGCGGTGGACGAGTTCCCTCATCGGCTGACCCGCGGGGGGACGTTGCTGCGTTGCACGGTTTCCTCTCGTGGAACGACGGCGCGACCGCGGGCCCGTCGGCCCTTGGATTCTAGTCAGCGTCGCGACGCCGGCCCCGTGCGGCACACCGCGCAGGACCCTCCGGAGGTCACCGCCTACAATCGGTGGAGGTCTTCAGTGAGGGGTCTCCATGTCTCCGATCCACCCAGGGGTCGTATCCGTCGTCATCGTCAACTTCCGGGGCGTGCGCGACACGATCACCGCGATCGAGTACCTCGAGGCGGTGGACTGGCCGGCCGATCGGCTCGAGATCGTCGTGGTCGAGAACGCCTCGGGCGACGACAGCCTCGAGAGGCTCGCAGCCCTCGGCGATCGCATCACCCTCGTCGAGTCGACCGAGAACCTCGGCTTCGCCGGTGGCTGCAACCTCGGCGTCTCGAGGAGCTCGGGCGAGTACGTCGCCTTCCTCAACAACGACGCGCGACCCGACGCCGCGTGGGTGCGCGCGGCCGTCGCGCGCTTCGAGACGTCCCGGTCGATCGGCGCCGTGGCCTCGCGGGTGCTCGACTGGGAGGGCAAGACCGTCGACTTCGTCGATGCGGGTCTCACCTGGTACGGCATGGGGTACAAGCCGCTCACGGCGGAGCCCTACACCGATGAGCACCTCCTGCCCGGTGCGCCCGTTCTCTTCGGGACGGGCTCGTCGATGTTCGTGCGCCGCTCGGTCTACGACGAGCTCGGCGGCTTCGACGAGCGCTACTTCATGTTCTTCGAGGACGTCGACCTCGGGTGGCGGCTGAATCTCAAGGGATGGACGTTCGCCTACGAGCCCGCGTCCCTCGCCTACCACCGCCATCATGCGTCCATGACGTCGTTCGGGCAGTGGAAGGAGAGCTACCTCCTCGAGAGGAACGCGCTCTTCACCCTCTACAAGAACGCGTCGGACGAGATGCTCGCCGAGGTGCTCCCGGCCGCGATCGCACTCGCCGTGCGACGCGGGATCTCGAAGGATGACCTCGACACCGAGGAGCTCGACATCCGGCGGAAGGACTCCGACCAGGAACGCGAGCGACCGGTGGCGAAGGACACGCTCGCGCCGGTCTACGCGATCGACCGCTTCGTCGCCGAGCTGCCGAGCCTCGCCGAGTCGCGCGCGGAGATCCAGCGCTCGCGCGTGGTCGACGACGCGCGCATCCGGCGACTCTTCCGCGAGACCGACGTGCCCGGGCACACCGATCGTTCCTACCTCGACGGCTACGTCAACGTGACGAACGCCTTCGGGGTCCTCGAGGCGACGGCGCGGCGCCGGGTCCTCGTCGTCACCGGCGACCCGATCGGGGCCAAGCTCGCCGGCCCCGGCATCCGTTCGTGGCACATGGCGGAGGTCCTGTCCGACGTCGCCGACGTCCGCCTGGTGAGCCTCGGCCGGATGCAGCAGGAGTCCCCGCGCTTCGAGACGACGCACGTCTCCGTCGGCGATCAGCGCGCGATGGCGAAGCACGAGGAGTGGGCCGACGTCATCGTCTTCCAGGGCCTCGCGATGGCCCTGTTCAAGTCGATCGCCCAGTCGCGGAAGATCCTCGTCGCCGACGTGTACGACCCGATGCACCTCGAGCAGCTCGAGCAGGCGCGGAACAGCGACCTCGCCGATTGGACGGGCGCCGTCACCAACGCGACGGAGATCCTCAATGAGCAGCTCGCGCGGGCCGACTTCTTCCTCTGCGCCTCGGAGCGGCAGCGGTTCTTCTACCTCGGGCAGCTCGCGGCCCTCGGCCGCATCAACCCGGCGACGTACGGCAACGACCCCGATCTCACGAGACTCATCGCCGTGGCGCCCTTCGGACTGTCGTCGGAGCCGCCGCATCACGAGCGCGACGTCCTCAAGGGCGTGCTCCCGGGGATCGGCGCGGATGACACGGTCATCGTCTGGGGCGGCGGGCTCTACGACTGGTTCGACCCGGCGACGCTCATCCGCGCCGTCGCCGAGCTCGGGGTGCGTCGGCCCGACCTCCGGCTCTTCTTCCAGGGGACGAAGAACCCGAACCCCGGGGTCCCGGAGATGAACGTCGTCGGTCAGTCGCGCGAGCTCGCTCGGCGCCTCGGCGTCCTCGACCGATCCGTCTTCTTCAACGACGCGTGGGTGGAGTACGCCGATCGGCAGAACTTCCTGCTGGAGGCAGACGCCGGCGTGAGCACGCACTTCAGCCACATCGAGACGACGTTCTCCTTCCGCACGCGCATCCTCGACTACCTGTGGGCCGGGCTCCCGATGGTCGTCACGGAGGGCGACAGCTTCGCCGACCTGATCCGCGACGAGGAGCTCGGCATCGTGGTCCCCGCCGAGGACGTGGGCGCTCTCGCCGACGCGCTCGACCGGATCACGAGCGACGAGGAGTTCGTCGCGCGCGCCCGGGCGAACATCGCCCGGGTCCGGACGTCGTTCGAGTGGGAGTCGGCCCTGAAGCCGCTCGTGGACTTCGTCGCGGCGCCGCACGCGGCGGCCGACCGCAGCGACCTCGCATCGGCGACGGCCTCGGAGGTCGTGACGCGCGCCCGCGCCGCGGCACGTGCTCGCCGCTACGGGATCCTCCACGATCTCGGCCGCGCGTCGCACTACCTGCGGACGGGGGGACCGATCGTCGTGCTCGGGAAGGTCCGCAATCGGGTCATGCTGCGGATCCGCCGCAACCGCATGTGACGAGTTCGGGGGAGTCCCTCTCGCCCTCGAGTGCGCTTAGGCTGTCGGAATCTGTGCCGACTCCACCGAGGGACCCCCCATGCGACGCTCTTCGCGATCCATCCTGACCACCGTCGTCATCGCGCTCTTCGCCGCCGCCGGCGTGGGAGTCGCGGCGCCGACCCCCGCAGCGTCGGCGGCGACCCCCGCCGCCGCGACCTTCGTCGGGACGCGATCCGTCGCCACTCCGGCCGCCGGAGGCGAGCGCATCTACGTCGCGACGAACGGCACGGACCTGCTGCCCAACGGCAAGCGGCGTCAGTACTGCCTCGACACGGGCGATCGGTCGAGCTCGTGCCCCGCTCCGACGGCCGATCGGCCGTTGCGGACGGTCCAGACCGCCATCCGGATCGCGGCGGCGGGCGACGTCATCGTCGTGCGCTCCGGCACCTACGAGGAGCAGCTCGGCTGGGGCGCCCGGGCCGGGTCGTCGACCAAGCCCATCGTGTTCCAGAGCGCCCCGGGCGAGCGGGTCGTCATCGCGGGGTTCCTGCAGCTCCGGAGCGCGCACTACTGGCGCGTGCAGGGACTGCGCTTCACGTACAGCGCCGCGAAGACGACGGGAGAGGCCATCGTGCGCCTCGTCGGCGGACGCAACTGGACGTTCGCGAACAACGAGGTCTACGGCACGCGGGGCGTCGCGAACATCCTCATCCGGGAGGACACCGCCTCGAACAGCTCGGACGCCGCCCGTCGCGCGGCGGCCCCCCAGAACTACACGGTGGCGGGCAACTGCGTCCGGAGTCAGAACGGCACCGCGGCGCACGGTCTGAACCACAACATCTACCTCATGCCGACGATCTGGTCGTCCGGCGGGCTGATCGAGCGCAACCTCCTGACGGGTGCGCCGACGGGCAGCAACATCAAGGCCTCCGGCAGCTCCGACGCGAACGGCAGCCCGCGCAACGTCACGATCCGCTACAACACGATGCTCTACTCGGCGTCGGGGGTCATCACGGGGCTCAAGTCCGAGGGCATCGAGATCGTCTCGAACGTCGTCGCGAAGCAGCAGAACGGCGACCGGTGGGACGCGGCGATGAAGACGTATCAGGGGCAGTACTCGAACCGGATCGGCTTCAAGGACAACCTCGTCTCCGGCTTCGCGAAGTTCCTCCAGCAGCCCGCTGGGGAGAAGCCCGTCTACACCGCGCGGAACGTCACTCCGTCGTCGCTGTCGCTCACCGGCTCGGTGGCGAACTGCTCGGTGCGGCTCGCGGACCCGGCGCTCGCCGCGAAGTACGGCGTGCAGTTCGCCGGCTGACCGGCCGGCGGGAGCACTAGCGGGGCGGGCCCGGCCGTCCCCGCTAGGGCAGCGCGGCCTCGATGCGCTCGACGAGGTAGGGCGCGAGGGTGCGCATGTAGGTGGCGGTCACGTGACCGACCGTGTCGCGGTAGACGATGACGCCTCCGACCACGGCCGGGCAGCCGTCCTCGACGCAGAACAGGTCGTCGAGCGAGACGAGCTCGGCGCCGGCGGCGTCGGCCGCGTCCCTCAGCGGATCGGCCGGCTCGGTCGCCTCACCGAGCGGCGTCGAGCAGTCCTGCGTCGTCGGGTCGAAGCCGACCCGCGACACGCAGGCGAGCGCCTCCTCCGAGACGGTGGGCGCGTCGGCGACGGCGACGACCGTCGTGCCCAGGTCGGTCGCCGCCCGCCACGCGTTCTCGTAGCGGGTCGACGCGTCGTCGTAGCTCGACGTCGACCAGCGCGCCGCCGAGGTGATGATGAGGTCGTAGGGCTGTGCAGGGTCGGCGAGCAGGCCGGACGCCTCCTGGATCACGCCGGAGCAGTCGCTCAGATCGGCCGGGGTGAGCCACTGGCACCCGTAGCCGAGATAGGTGTCGAGCGACCAGCCGAGCTCCTCGACGCGCGGAGCGAGGGCCGGCATCAGCATCGCGGCGTGGCTGTCGCCGACGAGCGCAACACGCAGCGCCTCGCCGTCCGTCGCGCCGTAGTGGCACGTCTTCAGCTCGCCGCCCTCGGGCCGCCAGCACGAGAACGCCTCGCCCTCGTCGTCGGACAGACCGTCGACGGACGGCACGACGTCGCCCGTCAGATCATCGGGCCCGCAGTCCCCGGCGTTGGCCAGATAGGCGGCGCCGATGCAATCGGTGTTCGCGACGTTCGAGATCTCGGTCCGTTCCGCCGGGCGCGAGAGCGCGATCGCGGTCGTGGTGGCCGTGACGGCGAGGACGGCGGCGCACGCCACGGCCACCACGATCCCACGACGTCCCCGTCGTTCCCCTGTCGAACGGCGCGCGAGCCACGAGGAGCGGCGCACCGGGTCCTCGACGAGGTGGTACCCCGCGATCGAGAGGATCGCGATCGCGACGAGGCAGACCGCGAGATAGCGCTTCGACCCCTCCGGCAGGAAGGCCGCGGCGAGCACGACGACGGGGAAGTGCCAGAGGTAGATCGAGTAGGAGATGTCGCCGATGTACGTGCTGACCCGGTTGGTGAGCGGGAACATCGCCCGGTCGTATCCCGCCCCCGGCGCGAGGCCCGCCACGATGACGGCGGCCGTCGAGAGGACGGGCAGCGCACCGGACGGCGCGGGGAAGCCCCCCGTCGGCGTGATGACGAAGATGCTCACCACGATCCCGACGAGGCCGGCCCAGCCGAGCACCGCGGCCCACGCGCCCGGGAGGCGTCGGGTGGACGCGACGGTGAACGCCGCGACAGTGGCCCCGACGCCGAGCTCCCACGCCCGCGTGAGCGTCGAGAAGTAGGCGAACTGCTGGTCGCCGCTCGTCTGCGCGAGGGCCCAGCCGAACGAGAGCACCGTGATGGCGGCCGCGGTGCCGACGACGACCCATCCGCGGGCGCGCGCCGCGACCCCGACGCGCACGAGCACGAGCAGGAGGGCGACGAGCAGCCACGGCCAGACGAGGTAGAACTGCTCCTCCACCGACAGCGACCAGTAGTGCTGCAGAGGCGAGGGCGGGAGACCGGCCTCGAAGTAGTCGGTCCCCTGGATCGCGAAGCGCCAGTTGGCCGTGAAGAGGAACGCGAACAGCCCGTCGAACAGCGTGGAGAGGCCGCGTTCGCGCGGCAGGACGAGGGCGGCGGCGAGAATCGTCACGACGATGACGAGCGTCGCGGCGGGGACGAGCCTCCGGATGCGGCGCCGGTAGAAGCCCGTGAAGGAGATGGTGCCGGTCCGCGTGAACTCGCGCAGGAGCAGCGAGGTGATGAGGAAGCCGGACACGACGAAGAAGACGTCGACACCCACGAAGCCCCCGACGGGCCAACCGAGGAGGTGGTCGGCGACGACGGCGAGCACGGCGACGGCGCGCAGCCCCTGGATGTCGGGTCGCAGCCGAGTGGCGCCGGGGGCGGCGCTCGCCGGGCGCACCTTCGGAGCGGCGTGCTTCATGGAGCGGGAACCTTCGAGGACGTGGTCGATCGGCGGACGCTCCAGCATAAACGCTCCTCGCGCGCGCTCGGCGGGAGGACCGGCCGGGAGTCGCCCGGTCGAGGCCCTACGCTGGTTGCATGACAGACCTGGCCGCGCCGTCGACCGACGACTTCGACGAGGACATCGACGGGGTGACGTGCTTCCGGTGGAACCCGGTCCGCGCTGACGGCCGGCGGGCCGACAACTTCGGAGACCTCCTCGGTCCCCTCATCGTGCGCGCGCTGCTGGAGAGCGAGACGGACACCACCGACGGGGCGGCGCGACGACCGGAGCGCTCAGCCGGCCGGCTGTTCTCGGTGGGCTCCGTCCTGCACTTCACGGCCGACGGAGACGTCGTGTGGGGGGCCGGCGTCAACGGGAAGATCGCCGTGAGGCGGATCGAGCCGGTGACCCTCGACGTGCGTGCCGTGCGCGGTCGTCTCTCCCGCGAGGTGCTCTCGGCGATCGGTTTCGACGTCCCCGCTGTGTTCGGGGATCCCGCGCTCCTCCTTCC
>CAKTZW010000097.1 GCA_934636065.1 uncultured Labedella sp. | reverse complement strand
CGGAGCGGATCGAGGGAGACGAGCGCGTCCTGGGAGATGAGACCGACGAGGTCGCCCCGGAGGCCGCGCAGCGCCCGCTCGTCGAGTCGGAGCACGTCGTGACCGCCGAGATCGAGTCGGCTCGCCGTGACGCTCGATCCCGCGCCGGCGAGGCCCAGCACGGTTCGAGCGGTCACGCTCTTCCCCGAACCGGACTCGCCGACGATCGCGACGCACTCGCCGGCGGCGACTCTGAACGTGACGTCGTCGACGACGCGCGTCCGTCCGCTCCCGCTGCCGAAGGAGACCGTGAGCCCGGCGACGTCGAGGACGGGGGAACGCGTGGCGCCGGTCTGGTGCCTGCTCCGGCTCACGACGCCCCCCTGGTGCGGGCGTCGAGGGACCTTCCGAGGACGGTCGCGGCGAGCGTCGTCGCGACGATCACGAGCCCCGGGAAGGCGGTCAGCCACCAGGCGGACGTGAGGTAGACGCGGGCGGAGGCGAGCATCGCGCCCCACTCGGGAGCGGGCGGCTGGGCTCCGAGCCCGAGGAAGCTGAGGGAGGACGCCCAGACGACCGCCTGACCGATCCCGAGCGTCGCGAGCGCGAGGAGGGGCGCCAACGCGTTCGGGAGGATCGTCGCGGTGAAGACGCGGGCGGGCGGGTGCCCCAGCAACCGCGCCGCCTCCACGAACCCGGAGGCGCGCACGGAGAGCAGGCTCGTTCGGATGATGCGGGCGTAGCCCGGGGCCGTCGACAGTCCGACGGCGACCGTCGCCGCGACCGGGCCCGGTCCCATGACGAGGATCACGAGGAGCGCGGACAGCAACGCGGGGAACGCGAAGAGCACCTCGATGGTCCGGCCGACGAGCGCGTCGGCGACGCGACCGCCGGCGACGGCGAGCACGGCGAGAACGACAGCGGTGCCGAGGCCGATCGCCGTCGCCGCGAGCCCGATCAGGAGGGACGAGCCGGTGCCGTGGACGACGCGGGTGTACACGTCCCGCCCCGACTCGTCCGTCCCGAAGGGGTGCCCAGGGGACGGCGGCTGGAAGGCGTCGAGAGGCGAGACCGCCGTGGGATCGAGGGGAGCCAGGATCGCGGGTGTCACGCTCGCCAGGAGCAGGAGGCCGACGAAGACGAGGGCGAGGAGCTCGCCGGCCTTGAGCCGCACGGACCGGCGGGGGGAGGGGGCGCCGAGGAGGGGATCGGCCGATCGGACGTCGTTGTCGCTCATGGTCCCGCCGTTCCGATGCGCGGGTCGACGATCCTCGAGACGGCGTCCGTCACGGTCGTGAGCACGACGTACACAAGCGCCGAGACGAGCACGACTCCCGTGACGACCGGGACGTCGCGCACGGTCACGGCCTGCAGCAGAGCGCGGCCGAGCCCCGGCCTCGCGAAGATCGTCTCGACGACGACGGCGCCTCCGATGAGATACCCGAACGCCCACGCCGACAGACCGAGAGCGGGGAGCGCGGCGTGACGGAGGGCATGTCGGAGACGGAGCCCCGTCGGCGACTCGCCGCGCGCGAGGGCGGAGACGGCGAACGGCGAATCGAGCGCCTCCTGGAGGGATCCGCGCATGACGTGGGCGAGGAAGCCGGCGATCGGCACGGCGAGAGTCACGACGGGCAGGACGAGACCGCCGAGGTCGCCGGTGGCGACGGGTGGGAACCACCCGAGCCCGGTGCTGAAGACGGCGATGAGGATCGTCGCGAGCCAGAAATGGGGAATCGCCGACGCGACGATCTCGACGGCATCGCCGATGGCGCCGGCGATCCGCGACGACCGCGCCTGACCCAGCGTGAGACCGAGGGCGAGCACCCACGCGAGGAGGAGCGCGAGCACCGCGAGCGTCACGGTCCCGGGCACCGTGTCCGCGAGGATCTGCGCGACCGGCTGCCGCTGCGAGTACGACACGCCGAGGTCGAGCCGGAGGAGGGAGAGCATCGCGATGCCGTACTGCACGATGAGCGGTTGATCGAAGCCGTACTGACGCCGCACGGCCTCGAGCGCCTCCTCCGATGCCTGCGATCCCGGACCGCCGAGCGCGGCCTCCGCCGGATCGCCCGGCACCAGGCGGGTGATGAAGAACACGAGGGTCGCCGACGCCCACAGCACGACGACGGCTCGCGCCGCCGTCACGACGATCCGTCGCACGACGGCGCGTCCGCGCCTGCGTCCCACCGTCGTCAGGAGAGCCAGGCGGCGGCGAAGCTCGGCGTCGACACGGTGCCGAGGGCGCGCGCGTCGTGCACGTCGGTCGAGAGGAGGAAGTGGTTCTGCTGGTCGTAGAGCGGCAGGATGTAGTAGCCCTCGAGCACGTCCGCCTGCGCCTCCTCGTACAGGGCCGCCCGATCGGCCTCGTCGAGCGTGGCGCTCGCCTCGTCGAGCAGGGCGTCGATCGCGGGATCGTCGACCTGCGCGTGGTTCGCGAAGTACCCGCTCGGCGCGGGGACGATGCCGTCGGAGTGGTAGAGGATGCGGAGCACGTCGGGGCCGACCTTCGTGTACGGGGCGCTGACGAGGTCGTACTCGTTCGCGCCGAGGGCGGCGTACCAGCTCGCGAGGTCGAGAAGGTCGAGTCGGACGTCGAAGCCCGCCTCCTTCGCGCCCGCCTGCAGCTGCTCGAAGAGCGAGACCTCCGCCGGGATCGACTGATTCGTGCTCACGGGGAAGGCGAGCGTGAGTCGCTCCCCGTCCTTTATGCGGACGCCGTCGGTGTCCCGCTCGCTCCAGCCGGCGTCGTCGAGCAGCTCGTTCGCGGCGTCGAGGTCGTATCCGAACAGGCTGTCGTCGGAGTAGGCGGCGGGCTCGACGCTCGCGAGCGGGGAGAAGGACCGCTCGGCGGTGCCCTGGAAGAGCGACGCGACGGCGTCGTCCACGTTGACGGAGCGGATGAACGCCTCCCGGATCGTGACGTCGTCGAAGGGCGCGCGTCCCGCGTTCAGCTCGATGCGGTTCACGGATCCGGGGCGCGGAGCGTCGAGCTCGACGAGAGCGTCGGACTGCTCAGCCTGGACGAGCACGTCCGGCTGCACGTTGTCGATGACGTGCACCTCGCCGCTCTGGAGGGCGGCATAGCGGGAGGCGGAGTCCGGGATGAAGCGCCACTCGATCCCCTCGAGGTACGCGGCGCCGTCGTGCTCGGCGTCGGCGGGTGCCGACGCGTAGTCGTCGTTGCGGACGAGTGTGACCCGGTCCTGCTTCGCCCAGGAGTCGACGACGAACGGGCCGGTGCCGATCGGGCTCTCGCAGTTGGCCTCCATGCCCCGTTCGATGCCGGCGGGGGACTCGATCGCCAGCCACGGCTGCGAGAGGGACTCGAGCAGCGCGCTGTCCGGTGCGCTGAGGTGGAAGCGCGCCGTCGTGTCGTCGACGACCTCGACGGACTCGACCTTCTCCACGGCGAGATAGCCGGTCGAGGACTGTGTCGCGGGGTCCTGCAGGTGTTCGATGTTGACCTTGACGGCCTCCGCGTCGAGGGGAGCGCCGTCCGTGAACTCGACGCCCTCGGCGAGAGTGAAGTCCCATGTGAGGCCGTCGTCCGTCACCGTCCACGACTCGGCGAGCCACGGCACGATCTCGCCGTCCGCGTCGCGGGAGACGAGCGACTCGAGGAACTGGGTCGCCAACAGCGCCTGGGGGTAGTTGCCACCGACGTGGGGGTCGAGGCAGGTGGGTTCGGCGTCGCCGCTCGCGTAGACGAGGGTGCCGCCCTCGACCGGCCCCGTCGATGCGGGCGACGGGGCGCTCGAGCAGGACGTGAGCGCCAGGGCGGCGGAGGCCGCGAGAGCGAGGGGGACGAGGGAACGACGGAGTTGGGAGCGCACGGTGGGTCCTCTGGAGATGGCGGTGGGTCAGCCGGGCGCTGACCGGCGCCGCGGGTTAATGTACTGAGTACGGAAATAGCCTAGTGCACGCATCGGCGACGGGTGCGCCCGCGCGGAACGGAGAGAATGGCGTCATGACCGTTGAGCCTCCTCGCGTCGGACGACCCCGCCGATCCTCGCCCGTGATGCTCGAGGAGGCGGCAGCCGAACTGTTCCTCGAGCAGGGCTACGACCGGACGACGATCGACCAGATCTCCGCTCGCGCCGGCGTCGCGCGCACGACCTTCTTCAACTACTTCGAGACCAAGGGCGACGTGCTCTGGGTCGAACTGGACGCCGCCATCCCACGGCTCGAGGCCGAGCTGGCGGGCGCTGACTCCCGTCTCGACCCGTTCGTCGCCGTCGCCGAGTCGCTGCGCGCGACGTCTGCGGGCGTCCCGGCCGACCGGGTCCCGTGGGCCGTCGCCCATCGGGAGCTCATGGGGACGGGGGCGGAGCTCGCCTCGTCGGGACTCGTGAGGCTGCTGTCGGTCGCCGACGTCGTGGCGCGATTCCTCGCTCGGCGCGATCCGTGCATCGAGGGTGCGTCGGCGCGGGCGATCGGGGCCGCCGTCGCTGCGGGCGCGATGGCCGGGGCGGGCCGGTGGATCGAGGCCGGGACGGGACGCGGATCGCTGGCCGACGCGATCGGCGATGCGGTCGGACCCGTGCTCGACGGCTGGTCGCGGGCGCTCGGCACCGCCGCCGCGCCGCTCGCTGTAGACTGAGCGCACGAGCATCGATCCGGCCATCACCGGGGAGCTTCCGGAAGAACGGGTCGGAAACGTCCCCAGTAGAACCGGACGGGGCAGGCCCGTCACAGCCGCGGACGAGAGGCCCGACCGTCCATCCGGACGGGGCCCCTCATGTCTCGGCATGGGGAGCAGGGCAAGCAGGGTGGTACCGCGTCGGTCTCGGCGTCCTTGCGGAACAAGTGGATCCGCAGGAGAGAGATGACCTACCCCCGATCGTCAGACGCTGGCCGCCAGCACGACGATGCCGCCGGTGCGACCGCCGGAGCCGCCTTCGGCGTGACGCCGAACCCGACCTTCCCGCGTCTCGAGGAGGACGTCCTCGCCTTCTGGAAGGCCGACGGGACGTTCGAGGAGTCGATCCGCCACCGCGAGGGCGCCCCCGAGTGGGTGTTCTACGACGGCCCTCCGTTCGCGAACGGCCTCCCGCACTACGGGCACCTGCTGACCGGCTACGCGAAGGACCTCTTCCCGCGCTACCAGACCATGCGGGGACGGCAGGTGCACCGCCGGTTCGGGTGGGACACGCACGGGCTTCCCGCCGAGCTCGAGGCGATGCGCCAGCTCGGGATCACGACGAAGGACGAGATCGAGGAGATGGGCATCGGCGCGTTCAACGCCAAGGCCCGGGAGTCCGTCCTCACGTACACGCAGGAGTGGCAGGACTACGTCACGCGCCAGGCGCGGTGGGTCGACTTCGAGAACGACTACAAGACCCTCGACATCACGTTCATGGAGAGCGTGCTCTGGGCGTTCAAGCAGCTCTACGACAAGGGACTCGCATACGAGGGCTACCGGGTCCTCCCGTACTGCTGGAACGACGAGACCCCCCTGTCCAACCACGAGTTGCGGATGGACGACGACGTCTACACGATGCGGCAGGACCAGTCCGTCACGGTGACGTTCCCGCTGGTGGGGGAGAAGGCCGAGGCTCTGGGACTCACGGCCGTCAACGCCCTCGCGTGGACGACGACGCCCTGGACCCTTCCCACCAACATGGCGCTCGCCGTCGGTCCGGGGATCGAGTACGCCGTTCTGCCCGCCGGCCCGAATGGCGCGGCCGACGGGAGCGAGGGCGGTGCCGCGCGCTATCTCCTCGCGCTCGACACCGTTGGCGCCTACGCCAAGGACCTCGGCTACGCGAGCGCCGAGGAGGCTGTCGGCGCCGTCGAACGCACGGTGTCCGGAGCGGACCTCGGCGGCGTGCACTACGACCGGATCTGGGACTACTACGCCGACACCGAGACCTTCGGCACCGAGAACGCGTGGCAGATCCTCGTGGCGGAGTACGTCGCGACCGGAGAGGGCACCGGCATCGTGCACCAGGCGCCCGCGTACGGCGAGGACGACCAGATCGTCTGCGCCGAGGCCGGCATCCCCGTGATCCTCTCGCTCGACGACGCCGGACGGTTCCTGCCCACCGTGCCGGACGTCGCCGGCCAGCGCTGGTTCGATGCGAACAAGCCGCTCACCCAGTCGCTGCGCGCCGCCGGGCGCCTGCTGCAGGTGAAGAGCTACGAGCACAGCTACCCGCACTGCTGGCGCTGCCGCAATCCGCTCATCTACAAGGCCGTGTCCAGCTGGTTCGTCCGCGTCACGGAGATCAAGGACCGGATGGTCGAGCTCAATGAGCAGATCACCTGGGTCCCGGACAACGTGAAGGACGGGCAGTTCGGCAAGTGGCTCGAGAACGCGCGCGACTGGTCCGTCTCGCGCAACCGCTACTGGGGCTCGCCGATCCCGGTGTGGAAGAGCGACGACCCGACGTATCCGCGCGTCGACGTCTACGGCTCGCTCGATGAGATCGAGCGCGACTTCGGCGTGCGGCCCGACGACCTGCACCGGCCCGTGATCGACGGACTGACCCGGCCGAACCCCGACGACCCGACCGGACGGAGCTCGATGCGCCGCATCGAGGACGTCTTCGACGTCTGGTTCGACTCCGGTTCGATGCCGTACGCGCAGGTGCACTACCCGTTCGAGAACCGGGAATGGTTCGACTCGCACAACCCCGCCGACTTCATCGTCGAGTACATCGGGCAGACGCGCGGCTGGTTCTACGTCATGCACGTCCTGTCGACCGCTCTCTTCGACCGGCCGGCGTTCTCGAACGTGATCAGCCACGGCATCGTGCTCGGCAGCGACGGCCAGAAGATGTCGA
>CAKTZW010000096.1 GCA_934636065.1 uncultured Labedella sp. | reverse complement strand
CGCCGCTACGCCGGAGAGCACGGGTCAGTCGCTCGATGACGGCGCGGCTCCCGCCGCGCCGGCGGTCGACGCGACCCCGAGCGGCACCTCCCCCGACGCCTCGGTCACCGACGGCACTCCCGTCGGCGCCGCTCCCGCCGGAGCCGCGGCTGCAGCCGCGCCGGCCCCGAGCACGCCGTCGACGAGTTCGCCCGACGCCGACTCGAGCGCATTCGAGGCGGCCGTCGCCGCCGACGCGGCCGCGGCCGACGGCGACTCGCCGGCCACCGATGCGCCCGCGACCGACACGCCCGCCACCGAATCCGACGCGACCGACTCGGAGACGGTGGACCCGAACGCCGTCGACGCCGATGACGCGATGGCGGCGGGTGCGATCGCCGCCGGCGCCATCGGTGTCGTCGGGCTCCACGCGGGAGCGAGCGGCGGCAAGGCGCCGACCGTGCCCGCCACGGCCTCGACGCCGGCCGCACCGGGAGCGGCGACCGCGAATCCCTCCTCCAGCGGCTCGTCCGCTCCCGACGCCCCGACCGCGCCGTCCCCCGACGCCGGCACTCCCGACTCCGGCACTGCGGACGCCCCCGACACGACCGGCAACACCACGGACCGGACGACGGCGGAGATCGACGCGGCGCTCGCGGCCATCAACCCGAACTTCGACCCGTTCGACCCGGCCAACGGCTACGCCACGAACTGCGGCAACACGTCGAGCATTCTCAACGACTTCCTCAACGGCCAGCCCACGCGAGAGGCGCCGACGGGCACCCTCGACGTGCCGCAGATGGAGGCGCGCACCGGCAACCCGCAGACCCCGATGACGCCGGACCAGATCGCCGACTCCCTCCGGGAGATGGGCGCCGGTTCGCACTGCGTCGTCGGAATCGACCGGTCGACCGGCGACGGCCACTGGTTCAACGCGTACTTCGATGGCACGACGGTGTGGTCGATCGACGCCCAGACGGGGACCCGCTCCCCCTGGCCGCCGAACGAGCCCAGCGCGACGAACTGGGATGCGTCCATCCGGCCGGAGAACGTCGCCGACCCGAAGACGTCGGCCGACCCCGGAACGGTTGCGCCGACCGGTCCGGTGCCGTCCCCTTCGACCGGCACGTCGAGCCCATCGACGCCCGAGAGCACGACGCCCGAGAGCACGACGCCCGAGAGCACGACGCCCGACAGCACGAGTCCCGATTCGGACTCACGGGCCGATGGCGCATCGACCCCTGACCGCGGTGCGGCCCCGTCGAGCCCGTCGGAGAGCACGCCTGATTCCGAGGGCACCACCCCGGACACGGGCAGCACGACCCCGCAATCCGAGGGCACCAACCCCGACACCGACAGCACGACCCAACAACCCGACGGCACCGACCCCGACACCGACAGCACGACCCAGGAACCCGACGCGCCTCGAGGCCGTGACGTCTACGGTCCCTACTACGACGAGGCGGTGCGCCGCTACGAGGAGAACCCGGAGTGGTACCCGAATCCCGACGAGTCGACGATCGTCCAGGGTGCCGAGCTCACCGCGATGCGGGATGAGTACAACTCCCTGTCCGATCGCGGCATCCTGCCCAAGGGTCACCACGTCCAGGGTCTGGCGTTCGGCGGGTCGAACACGGCGGACAACATCCGGTTCACCGGTGAGAGCAGCATCTCGGCGGAGGCCCTCTCCGACGTCGACACCGACTTCTATGTCGACCGCTACGGCAGGAAGCCGAACCCGAAGCGACTCAACATCCACCAGCGCGATACCGGTGTCTTCGTGTTCGGAGCGAACCCCAGCCACACGGAGGTCACCGTGTACCAGAACCGCGTCATGGACTGGCAGCGAAAGGTAGGCTTGAGGACTGGGAGGAGCCAGCCGTGACGATCACTATCGAACTGCTCAGCAGCAAGTGGTACGGCCCCGTCTCGGACTCGACCCCGGCGGATCGTGCCGCGGCCTTGCGCAGCGCGCGGACACCCGACGAGTATCTGCTCGCAGCCTTGGACTCGTTCAAGGTGGGCGATTTCGACCCGAAGAGCATCGTCGTCGACCTGCTCAACACGGTGCGCCATCAGCCGTTCACGGACTTCGCCGTCCGTGTCTTCGCCTCGGTCGCGACACACGAGGACCTCGCCGACCCCGAGACGATGGGTTTCCTCACGAACGCCGCCCCGTCCACGGTGGTGACCTTCGCCCACGCGACGACGTCCTTCCTGTCGATCGAGGCCGTCGCTCCGATGCTCGCTCTGCTCGAGGACTGGGACGAGGATCCGGAGGTGTCCGAGGCGCTGTTCCAGGCCGTCGACAGTCTCGTGCCCTTCGAGGACGCGCTCGGCGCATCGCCCGACCTCGAGGACCTCGCCGAGCACATTCGACTGGCCATCGCGTCGACCGATCGGAAGACCTACGTTCTCCACGGCGAACCCGTCCACCCCGCGCCGCTCGCCCGGAGGCTGGTCGAACGCGCATCGATCACCGCCGCATCCGGGGATCGGCTCGGCATCGGTGTCCCCTGCAGCCTCCTGTCGATCTGGTCGGGCGTCGAGTGCCCCGTCGACGTCGACACCGAGATGAACGGCGAACGGCTCGCCGCGGTCCACGCCTACGTCGACGCGCTCAGTCGCATGGACTGGCAGCGCGGGGCGAAGTACTTCTACGGCCACCGACTCTGACCCGCCCGGGCGTTCGCTCGATCCCGCTCTTGTTCTCCCTCGAGATCACTGGAAGGCTCCCATGACCGTCTCCCCGGACGATGCACGGCTCGCCGCTGTCGCCGAGCGCTACTTCGCTCAGCTCACGGCGGACGCACACCTGCGCACGATCGTTCTCGACAACGGCGCGGGCGTCTGCGTCCTGCACACGGCGCGGGGCGGCGGAAAGATCTACGTCGCCCCGGACGAGAGCGTGCTCTTCGTGGGTTCGGCGCTCGACTTCGACGCGGGCCTCGCGGCGTTCCTCGCCGGCACCCGCACTCCTCCCGAGAAGTTCGTCCGCCCTACCGCGTGAGCAACGCCGTTCGCCCCGAGAGTCGCTGCCGACCCGGCCCCATCCCGACCGACCACCTCTCGGCGATCAGAGTCCCGTCGGCCACTTCGGGTCGAGGAGGCGCCCGAGCGTCTTGACGTACTCGGCGCTCGACCGTGGCGTGAGAACCGGTACGCCGTTCATCGTGGCGCCCACGACGACCGCCTCGGTGAACGAACGCGCCGCCCGCTCGTCGAGGAGCGGGTCGAGGATGAGCGAGATGTCGCCTTTCCGGGCCGGGTCGCTCTTCGGTCCCCACAGACGGACGAAGCCGCGCTCGCGCTCGTCGCCGATGCGCGCCTGCACCGCCGACCCGTCCCGCAGGGCGAGCGAGAGTCCCATCGCCCCGTTGCCCGCCCTCATCGACATCCGAGCGCCCCACCCGAGCACCGGGATTCCGAGGGTCCGCTGGAGTCGCGCCGTGTCGTCGAACACGATGACGGCGAGCACCTCCTCCCACGCCACCCGCTCGACGAGACCGAAGCCGACGCCGTCGCTCGAGACGCGCGCGAAGAGCCCGTTGCCGGCGTCGATCCGGCGCAGCCGCGTGCCCACGCTCACGATGGTCGGGAGGGTCACGAACATCGCGACGAGTCCGAAGACCCCGAGCACGATGAGCAGGCGTGAGAACCCGCCCCCGAACACCGCGAGGACGAGACAGAGCACGACGCTCACGACGCCGATCGCCAGGAGGACCATCGCGGTGGCGCGGTTCCGGGCCCGGTAGCGCTCGGCGGCGGCCCGGTCGTACCCGGCGTCGTAGTGGTTCCCGCGAGAGAAGGCGTCGGCCCAGTGCTGCAGCTGGGCGGGGACGGCAGCGCCCGTCACGAGGCGCTGCCGGTGGGAGCACCGGGTGCGCCGTCACGGGGGAGCGTCGGCGGTGCGGCCGGGGTGTCGAGTCCCGCGGTGAGCGCTGCGGTGAGCGCGTCGTAGGACGGCCCACTGAACGGCACGGGCTCCGAGTAGCTGAGGGTCTTCCCGCCCGCGCCCTCGTGCAGGGTGAGGGTCGCGAACCCGACGCGGTCCTCGGCGGCCGTCCAGAACTCGATCTCGACGTCCGCGTGCGACGGCTGCGGGGGAAGCGGGGTGAACCGGGACGGGTCGCCCGTGCGGAGCCGGGCGAGGAGGTCATCGAAGAGCGGCCGTCCGCCCGCCATGCTGCGGTAGTGGCGCCGTCGAAGCCGCGTCCCGCTGCCCGCGAGCGCCCAGACGCGGCCGAAGCGGACGGCGGCGAACACGAACGCCGCGGCGGCGAGCGGCAGCACGATCGGGGAGGCGATCAGCCCGAGACGCTGACCGGCGAGGTACCGGGCGGAACCCGTGGCGTCCGCGGCGTCGCCCTGGAGCGCGGCGAAGTTCACGAGCGTGTAGAGGAGCGCGATCACGCACGCGAGAGCGAAGGCGAGGATCACGATGGTCCGCGGCCACGATCGTCCCCGGACGAACTGCTGCGGTCGTCGCCGGAACTCCGGATCGTACGCGGCCATGGCCCTGCTTCCCTCGCCCGAGCGGAGCCCCTCGGCCCCGACGCACGATTCTACGGGGCGACCGGCCGGGGTGCAGCTAGGCTCGGACGCGGAGACGACAGACCGATGGAGGGGCAATGACCGACGTTCTCGCCGACCGCTGCGAACAGCTGCGCCAGACCGTGCTCGAGCTCACCCAGGCGATCCTCGAGTCGCTCGGCGCTCCAGCCAAGCTCGGCCGGGTCGTCCCGCTCCTCTCGCACCTCCGCTCGATCGTCGACCTCGGCACGGAGGGCATCGACGATCCCGCGTACATCGCCTGGGTCCGGGGCGCGGCGGCGAACCTCGACCGGATGGAGGAGGCGGCTCTCGCCGGGGACGCGAAGGCCGCCCACGCGGCGTTCTCCGACCAGCAGGCCGGGGTCGCCCTGCTCGGCACCGCGTGCGCCGGCAAGCCCGGCTGGTAGTCCCGAGAGCGCCGATCACGCGCCGCTCACGCGGCCATACACTGGGAGCGACCCGACCCGGCGACCCTCAGGAGGATCGATGTCGAACCGCAGCGAGATCGAGTGCTGGCTCACCGACATGGACGGCGTGCTCGTCCACGAGAACCACGCCCTCCCCGGAGCGAGCGCACTGCTGCAGCAGTGGACCGACCTCGGCGATCCGTTCCTCGTCCTCACGAACAACTCGATCTTCACGCCGCGCGACCTGAGCGCGCGACTGCGCGCCTCCGGCCTCATCGTGCCGGAGGAGTCGCTGTGGACGTCGGCCCTCGCGACCGCGGACTTCTGTGCGAGCCAGGTGCCGGGCGGCTCGGCGTTCGTGATCGGCGAGGCGGGCCTCACGACGGCGCTGCACGAGGTGGGCTTCATCATGACGGAGACCTCCCCCGACTACGTGGTCGTTGGTGAGACCCGCAACTACTCGTTCGACGCCATCACGAAGGCGATCCGGCTCATCCGCGACGGCTCCCGCTTCATCGTCACCAACCCGGACGCGACGGGGCCGAGTGCCGAGGGGGTCCTGCCCGCGACGGGCGCCATCGCCGCCCTCATCTCGAAGGCGACGGGTCGCGAGCCCTACGTCGTCGGCAAGCCGAACCCGATGATGTTCCGCTCGGCGCTCAACCGCATCGGCGCGCACTCCGAGAACACCGCCATGATCGGCGACCGGATGGACACCGACATCGTCGCGGGCATCGAGGCGGGGCTCCACACGATCCTCGTCATGACGGGCATCAGCGACGAGGCGGAGATCCGCAAGTACCCGTTCCGTCCCGACGAGATCCTCTCGGGCGTGCACGAACTCCTCATCGAGGGGCCGATCGAGACCGACCGCCTCTAGCCTCCGTACCGAGAGATCGCGCGGGTACTCGAATATTCGAGTACCCGCGCGATCTGTTGGTCGACGGGGTCAGGCGGCGGGGGCGCCGGCGACCGAGCCCGTGAGCGGCTCCCCGGAGCCGCGGCTCGCGAAGCAGAAGTAGTCGCGCTGTCCCGCCGCCCACTGCTCGCCCGACACGGGATAGGCGCCCTGGACCTGGAGGTCGGTGAACGCGCCGGCCGCCGCGAAGTCGATGACGCCGGGCGCGCTGCAGAGCAGGCCGATCTCGCTCGCGATGACGTCCTCACCGGGGAACGGCGTCGCGGGGTCGTCCGTGTACGGAGCGGTGAAGACCAGCTGCGCCGCGTGCGGAGCGGCACAGTCCACCACAGTGAACTCCTCGGCCCACGGCGACTCGAACGGCTCGAGGCACTCCCCGCCGCGGAGCTCGTCCCACGCGTAGGTCCCGGCGGCGAGAGGCCCGCTTGCCGGAGCCTCCTCCGTCGGCGTCGGGGTCGGCGTGTCCGAAGGCGTCGCGCTCGCCTGCGCGTCGGCGTTGGCCCCGAGGATCAACGGCAGGCGCGTCCCGAGGTAGAACAACGCGACGAGCGCGAGCACGATCACCACGCCCGCGCCGATGAGACCGACGAGTCGGCCGCGGTCGCCCGCCATCTGCGCCGTTCCGCCGCCACCCGCGTCGCTCGTGCGGCGGGAGCGGTCCTCCGGGACGTCCGAGACCGCTCCGCCGGGGAAGACGGACGCACCGGTCGGCGTCGCCGCCGGCGCGGGGAACGACTCGCGGACGTGCTCGACGGAGCCCTCGGCGGCGCGGGCCGCCGACACGGGAAGGGCCGCGGTGCCGAGCGCGGCGCGGTCGGCACCGGCCACCTCGTCGTCGGGGTCGTCCGGGTCGTCGTCCGCCGGGAGCGTCTCCATGGCCTGCGTGGCCGGGAATCGGTCGTCGAGCTCGGGCCGCGACCAGGAGGG
>CAKTZW010000095.1 GCA_934636065.1 uncultured Labedella sp. | reverse complement strand
GGCGGTCGGTGATCGTGACCGGCAGTTGCTGTGCGCCCTCGGTGATCGGGTCGACTGCGGACGGGGGAGCCACGGCCGTGGTGGGGCCCTCCCACGAGCCCGGGTCGGGCAGGGGAGTGACGTCGGCGAGGCGCGGACCGGCTGCGGCCTCCGATGAGCCGTCCGCCGACGTCGCGGTGCACCCGGAGAGGAGCACGGCGACGAGGGCGATGATCGGGACGAGGGGGGAGCGGCGGAGCGCGGTCACGGCGATGCGGTCTCTCGATACGGGGGCGAGTGCGGTGGCTGGGGAAGGTATGGCTACCCTAACCAGATTTGATACTTAGGTAAACCTATCCTTTGCCGTAGAGTGACCGCATGGACACCCGAATCGCCCCCGTCGCGGAGCCTCCCGTGCTCGGCGTCGCCGCCCTTCTCCGCGAAGCCACCGAGGCGCAGCACCGTGCCGCCGAGTCGCGCCCGTTCATGACGGCCCTCATGGGCGGCGAGCTCGACCTCACGGCGTACGCCCTCTACCTCGCCCAGTTCGCCCGCGTGTATGCGGCTCTCGAGTCCCGCGTGGCCCGGCCGTCGGACCCCGCCGTGCTCCTCGACCGGCGTCTCGACCGCGCGGGTGCCATCGACGCGGACCTCCGCGCCCTCGGCGCCGGGGACTGGCGAATGTCGCTCCCGGTGCTCCCTGCGACGGCGGCGTACGCCGAGCGCCTCACGGCCATCGCGCGTGACGAGCCGCTCCGTCTCGTGGCGCACCACTACACGCGCTACCTCGGCGACCTGTCGGGCGGCCAGGTGATGGCGACGATGCTGCGTCGGCACTACGGTGCGACGGACGAGCAGCTGACGTTCTTCCGCTTCGACGACCTCGGCCCTCTCGTGCCGTACAAGCGCGGCTATCGCGAGGCGCTCGACGGCCTGCAGCTCGCGGAGGACGAGCGCGAGGTGCTCGTGTCGGAGGCTCGTGCCGCCTTCGACGCGAACACGGCGATCTTCGACGAGCTGAGCGCGGCCACGGCCGCCCGCTGAGTCGCGCTCGCCTCACACCCTTCCGCCCTCACATACTTCCGCTGGGTCGGCGTCGCACTCGCCGACTCAGCGGAATCCCCGCCGGGACCGACAGGATGGGGTCATGATCTCCACCGCGCTCGCCTCTCGTCTCCGTGTCGCCGGCCTCACGTGGGCGCCGTCGTCCGGTGACGCCTTCCAGATCGCTCGTGACGACTTCGAGGGCGACGTCTTCACCGTGAGCGACATGACGATCGAGCCGCACCACTACCCGAGCGGCACGATCCTCGGATTCAACGGCACGACGGAGTGGGCGCTCGATTCCGTCGCGCTCGACGACGCGCTGTGGCTGCCGCGGGAGGACCAGCTGCGGGAGCTGCTGCGCAGCGCCTTCGTCTCGCTGACCCGCGTGCAGGAGGGTCTCCGCGGCCGGACGGTGTACACCGTGACCGCGCGGATCGACGGCGAGGAGCGCACCTACACGAGCGACCACGCCGCCGAGGCGTACGGCGAGGCCCTGCTCGAACTCATCGAATCGGTGAGCTGAGCGGTTCGGCGGTGAGGAGGGGGTGTTTGCTTTCGGCATGTGGAAGAAGAAGTCTCACGAGAGCCGGGCGGCACAGGCCCTGGCCGAGGAGCTCCGGCGTATCGAGCAGGAGCGGGCCGCATGGAGGCGAACGTTCGACGCGACGCTGATCGGCGGTTCGATCGCAAGCGTGGCGCTGCTCGCTCTGCTACAGGTCGCGGCCAATTGGCTGGAATACGAGACGGTGGTTCGTCGACTTGCTCAAGGGCACCTCGGGGACCTTAGACGGCTCCGCTGGTCTTTCGATGCGGGGATATCCGATGCGGAGGCGACCACGGTGGTCACGACCTCCGTCGTCCTCGTCGCCGCGTTGAACGTCGCAATGTACGCGGCGGCGCTCGAGGGTGGGCGTCGATCGATCGGCGTCTTCATTCATGCGAGATGGTCATCGACCCTTTCTATCCTCGCCGCGCTCTCCGCTGTCGTCGGCGTCTCGGTCGCCTGGACTCGCGTCGCTACTTCGCTCAGTCTCGGCTTGGTGCTTCTCACATTCGCTGCTCTCGGCCTGGTGGCGGCGGCCTCAATGGTGTCGACGCCGGACCGACGAGCTCTGCTGGTAAAGAAAGCCGATATGACGCGCCGCCTGGAGGCGCTACGCGCCACCCGTGAGCGCCTGTCCCGCCGGTTCGGGACGACGGCCCCGACGAGCGTTCCCCCATCGACCGTCGCGGTGAAGTGGACGCTCGAGCTGCTGGCACCCGGAGCGGCCGTCGGAGTGATCGTCGTCGCGACGTCGTTGGTGGGCACCGACTTCGGGGCCTATGCGCCCATCGCGTGGTTGTCCGCGACGGTGAGCGTGTATGGTCCCCTCGCCATGGCGCTTTCGTTGGTCGGATTGGTTTTCGGCCTCATCATCGCAGCCGACGTGGCGGCCTTCGGGCGTGATCGCCGGTACCTGAGGCGTATTCTCCTTGCCATCTATCTCGTAGCCGCCGCCGGTTGGTCCGTGGTGGTCTGGCTTGCTTTCGATGGCTACCCGGATATCCAGTCCCGCGTCATCGCCGTGGAAATGACCCTCCTGGTGTGGATCGTTCCGGCGGCGGACTGGGTGATCGGATACCGATGGAAAGTCGGTTTCGCGGCATCCTTCGGACGGCAGTCGGCCCGAGAAGCGATCAGCGTCGAAAACGCCCTTGCTATCGCGATCGAGGACAATGACCGCGCAATCGGCCAGATGCACCACCAGTCCTGACGAACGCCGCTGGCGGTGTCGTTCAGGGCGACGAATTCTCGTGCGGCGGCGCACTACTGCCTCGGATGCCGGCGTGGAGAATCAGATGCCGGCGTGGAGAATCAGGCTCGGTCGGAGTCGATCACATCCGTGTCAGTCACTCGTCGTCGAGCTTGTCCCAGTCCTCCACCCAGCGGGCCAGGTAGCCGGCGAAGCGGTGCAGGTCCTCGTCGTCCCACGAGCCGAGGACGCGCTTGAGGTGGGCGAAGCCGGCCGGACCGGCCGCGAGCATGCGCTCGCGGCCCTCGTCCGTCAGCTCGAGGAAGCGGGCCCGCCGATCCTCGGGATCGGAGCGGGTCGTGACGAGCCCGAGATCCTCGAGTTGACGGGACTGCCGGCTGATGACGGTCCGGTCCACCGAGAGCAGCTCGGCGGCCGCCCCCGCGTGGATGGGACCGCAGCGTTCGAGGGTGCGCAGCAGCCGGAGACCGAAGGGCTGCAACGACGGGTCGATGGCGGTCGCGGCGGCTCGGATCGTCGCCTTCACCTTGCCGGACAGGATGCTGATCTGCTCCTCGACCTCGTGGAGGGGCGAGCGTTCGGCGTCCGCGGGAGTCCGGTCGGATCCGCCCTCGACCCCGGTCCCTGTCATCGCGATTCGCCTCCGTCATCCCGCTGGTCGTCCGAGCGGCGGCCGTCCGGGTGCGTCGTCCCGACGGGAGGAAGGGCCACCGATGCCGTCGAGACGTCGATGAGAGCGTCCTCGGCGACGTCGAGGTCGCGCGCGGCCCCCGACTCCATCGCGGTGGCGCCCTTCTCGTTCTTCAGCTGCACGGCGTTCAGCGTACCGAGGCGGGCGTTCGGGAGGAACGCCACCGCGATGAGCGTCACGACGGCGAGGGGGACGCTGAACAGGAACACCTGGCCGACGCCGAGGCCGTAGGCGCTCTCCACGACGACGCGGATCGCCTCCGGCAGCTCGTTGACCTGCGGGATCGTCCCGCTGCCGAGGGCCTGCGCTGCGGCGGCCTGCTGCTCGGGCGCGAGCTCGCCGAGCCCGCTCTTGATGTCCTCGGCGACGACCGTTCCCAGGATGGACCCGAGGACGGAGACGCCGACCGTGCCGCCGAGGCTGCGGAAGAACGTCACGGCGCTCGTCGCGACGCCGAGGTTGCGCACCTCGATCGAGTTCTGCACGACGAGGACGAGGTTCTGCATGAGCATGCCGAGTCCGGCGCCGAGCACCGCCATGTAGATGGCGACGAGAACGAACGGGGTGTCGTAGTGCAGCGTCCCCAGGAGCGCGGATCCGACGACGGCGAGGATCGCTCCCGAGACCATGATCGCCTTCCAGCGGCCGCGCTTGCTGATGATCGCGCCGAAGACCGCTGAGGCGATCAGCAGGCCCGCCATCATCGGGATGGTGAGCAGTCCGGACTGCGTCGGGGTCGCGCCACGGGCGAGCTGCATGTACTGCGCGAGGAAGACGGCGGTGCCGAACATGGAGACGCCGACGGAGATGCTCGCGACGACAGCGAGGGTGAAGGTGCGGTTGCGGAACATCGAGAGCGGGATGATCGGCTCCTTCGCCCTGAGTTCGACGATGACCGCCGCGACGAGGAGGACGACCGCGCCGGTCACCATCCACATCGTCTCGAGCGACATCCAGTCGAACTGCTTGCCGGCCATCGACATCCAGATGAGGAAGAGGGAGACACCGCCGGCGATGAGGATCGCGCCGGCGTAGTCGATCGTGACGCGGCGCTTCGCGCGCTTCGGCAGGTGGAGCGTGGACTGCAGCAGGATGATGGCGACGACCGCGACGGGCAGGGCGACGAAGAAGTTCCAGCGCCAGCCGAAGGCGTCCGTGATGAGTCCGCCGAGAAGCGGTCCGCCCACGGTGCCGACCGCCATGACGCCGCCGAAGAGACCGGCGTAGCGGCCGCGCTCACGCGGGCTGATAATGTCCGCCATGATGATCTGGCTGAGGGCCGCGAGTCCGCCGCCGCCGAGTCCCTGGAACACGCGGAACACGATGAGCCAGTCGGTGTTCTGTGCGAAGCCTGCTGCCGCCGAGCCCAGGACGAACAGGGCGAGCGCGAGCTGGATGAGGAGCTTGCGGTCGAAGAGGTCGGCGAACTTGCCCCACAGAGGTGTGGACACCGTGGTGGCGAGGAGCGTCGCCGTCACGACCCAGGTGTAGGCGGACTGGTCGCCCTCGAGCTCCGAGATGATGAGCGGGAGGGACGTCGACACGACCGTCCCCGCGAGGATCGACACGAACATGCCGAGCAGGAGTCCCGAGAGGGCCTGCAGGACCTGCCGATGGTTCATCGAACCGTCGGGCGAGCCCTCGGCCGGTGTGTTCGTCGTGCGTGCTCTGTTCTCGTCCCCGCGTGACATGTGACTCCCGTTAATAGTTGGCAACGGTCAATTATAACCCGCGGTCACGCTTTTTATTCCGGGCTCGGGTGCCCGGTATCTGAGCGTGCCGAGACGTGGTCCAAAAGGTGGTTCCACTCGTTCCCCGAGCTTGTCGAAGGGCGGCACTGAACATGCCCACGGACGCGACCGCGTCCCGGTCCCTGAGCTTGTCGAAGGGCACCACCCTCGGCAGGCGACTCGTCGTCCACAAAACAGTTCTCCACCGGGTTTTTCCTTCCGCTGGGGACGCCGGTCGGGATGTCGGTGGCATGGTGTTCACTGTTCCTATGAGGGAACACGGAGCGGCACTCGGAGAGGCCATCGCAACAGCGATCGACGTCCTCGCCGAACCCACCCGCACCCTCACCCCGGCCACCCTGCCCGGACCGGACTACATCGACCTCCTCCAACAAGTGGAGGGACTCGGACGCGTCGTCGACGCCCTCCGAGTGCGTCTCGCCGGTGACGCCCACCGCCGCTCCACCGGCCCCATCGACACGTTCGGCGCGCTCGGGTACCGCAACGACGTCGAAGCCGTCGCGACCCTCACCGGCACGAGCGAGGCCACCGCGCGGGCACGTATCCGAACGGGCGAAGCGCTGACGCCCGGCGTCTCTCTCACTGGGGCACCCACGGTGCCTGCCCATTCGGTGATCGCGGACGCGGTCGCGGACGGTTCACTCGGAGTGGAAGCCGCGGCGCTACTCGTTCGCGAGCTCGACGCGGTCGCTCCTCGCGTCGAGCCCACGGTGCTCCACGACGCCGAAACTGGGCTCGTGGAACTCGCCGCCGGCACGTCGTCCCATCCGCCGCTGCGTGTCGACCTCGTACGCGGGCAGGTCAAGGCATTCATCGCCGTCATCGACCCCGACGGCGCCCGACCCACTGAGGAAGCCGCCCGTCGGCAACGGTCGCTGCGGTTCGGGAAGGAAACCCCCGAAGGCCTCGTCCCCGTTTCAGGCATGCTCATGCCCGAAGTCGGTGCCACGTTCAAACGCCTCACCGACGCGCACATGCGCACGGTGACATTCACGGAGGAACCCGTCCCTGCGGAGGTGATGGCGGACACACGTCGCCCGGATCAGAGCCGACACGACTCCCTCGCGTCGATCCTCAGCGCCGCGTCCCGCGTCGCCGACGCACCCGAGCTCGCCGGCGCCGCCCCAGCGGTCATCGTCACGATCACCCAAGACGCCCTCGACGACGAGCACGGCGTCGGGTCCATCGACGGCCTCGACACCCCCGTCAGCGCCGGCACGGTCCGACGCCTCGCCGATACCCGCGGCACCCAAACGGTCACCCTCAGCTCCGCTGGCCGGATCTTGTCGTTGGGGTCGACGCAACGCTGCTTCACCCCCACCCAACGTCGCGCGATCACCGCCCGGGACGGCGGCTGCGTCATCCCCGGGTGCACGATCCCCGCCGGATGGTGCGAAGTCCACCACGTCATCCCCCACCGGGACGGCGGAGAAACGCACACGGACAACGGTGTGCTCCTATGTTGGGGACACCATCAGAAGATCGACACCGGACCCTGGCGCATCAGCATGCCCGGAGGGGTCCCCCACGTCCGCGGACCCGGACACCACGACTGGACCCACACGACGAAGGCGAGAACGAGAGCACGACCACCACTCCCCAA
>CAKTZW010000094.1 GCA_934636065.1 uncultured Labedella sp. | reverse complement strand
CGTCGGCGACCTGCGCGATCACGGCCATGCCCGTCGCCTCCTTGAGCGCCTTGTCCGAGGCTCGAGCGGCGAGCAGGATGCGGGCGACGAGGGAGACCGTGTCGAACATCGTGTTCATGACGGCCCCCGACACCCGGTCCCTCACCGACTCGAACTGGCCGCGGAGGAACACGGTGCCGTCGGGGCTCACCCGATACAGCACGTCGTCGATGCACGCGAGCAGGCAGTCCTCGAAGAGGGCCGTCGTGGACGGGTAACGGCTCGTCGCGAGGGCGAGCTTCTCGTTCTGGGTCAGGTGCTGCTGCACATAGGAGGCGGGCGAGGGCACCGCGAGCCGCAGCAGTCGGCGAACTCCGGCCGGCAGTGTCCTCGCCTGCTCCTCGGGCGTCGGGACGATGCGGATGGAGACGGAGTCGCCGTCGTCCACGAGGGTCGGATAGCCCCGGACGACGCCTCCGCCCTGCTTGACGTCGATGAAGCGGGGCAGCTCATCGAGGTCCCACGTCGTGAGGCCGCCGCGCTCGATGGCGTGCGGGCTCGACTCGGCGACGGTTGCGACGCTCCGGGCCGAGCGGGAGGCGAGCCGCTCCTGCAGGCGGACGAGGTCCCGCCCGCTCGCGATCTCGCGCCCGCGCTCGTCGAGGACCCGGAAGTTCATCGTCAGGTGATCGGGCACCCGGGAGAGGTCGAAGTCGGTCGGCTCGATCGCCATGTAGGACAACCGCTTGATCGACATGGCGAGGCGGGCGGCGAGAGTGTCGGCGTTCGTCGTGGGCGCCGGGTCGGGTTGCTCCGGCAGATCCGCGAGCAGCTTCTCGGCCCAGTCGGCCGCGGGCACGACGTTCCGACGGATCGCCTTCGGCAGCGACTTGATCATCGCCGTGACGAGGTCCTTACGGAATCCCGGCACCTGCCAGTCGAACCCGGCTGGGGACAGTCGCGGCAGGAGTGCCAGTGGTACCTGCACCGTCACGCCGTCGTCCTCGGCGCCGGGGTCGAAGCGGTAGCGCAGTCGGAGCTTCTGGTCGCCCTGACGCCATGTGGGAGGGAAGAGCGACTCGTCGACCGCCGCCGTCTCCTCCTCGGGGATCAGGTCGCCGCGCGTCATCGTGAGGAGGTCGGGGGTCACGGCGCGCGTCTGCCGCCACCAGCCCTCGAAGTCGCGCGTCGTCGCGACGTCGGCGGGGATCCGAGCGTCGTAGAACTCGAAGACCGCCTCGTCGTCGACGAGGATGTCGCGCCGCCGCGTCCGCTCCTCGAGCTGCTCGAGTTCGCGACGCAGCGCCCGGTTGGCCGTGTCGAACGCCTGCGGCGAGTCCCACTCGCCCTCCACGAGCGCGTGGCGGATGAAGAGCTCGCGACTGAGCTCGGGGTCGATCCGCTTGTACTGGACGCGACGCCGCGGCACGATCGGGACGCCGTAGAGCGTCACCTTCTCGAACGCGACGACGGCGCCCTGCTTCTTCTCCCAGTGCGGCTCCGAGTAGCTGCGCTTCGCGAGGTCACCGGCGATCTGCTCGGCCCACGCGGGGTCGATCGCGGCGTTGTTGCGGGCGAACAGCCGCGACGTCTCGACGAGTTCGGCGCTCATGACGGCGTTCGGCTGCTTCTTCGCGAGCGCCGAGCCGGGGAAGATGACGAACCGCATGCCGCGGGCGCCCACGTAGTCGCCCTTCTTCGGCGGACCCGGCGTCTTGCGGTCCCGGCCTCCCGAGGGCTTCGTCGCCGCCGCGGCCGCCTGATCCTTGACGCCGATGTGCGAGAGCAGACCGGACAGGAGCGAGCGGTGGATGCCGTCGGGGTTCACAGCCGGGTCGCCCACCGTGAGTCGCAGCGGCTTGGCCAGGCGCCGCAGCTGGCGATAGACGTCCTGCCACTCGCGGACGCGGAGGTAGTTGAGGAACTCCGCGCGGCAGAGTCGGCGGAACGCGCTCGACGACAGCTCCCGCTGCTTCTCCTCGAGGTAGTTCCAGAGGTTCAACAGCGAGAGGAAGTCGCTCGTGGGATCCGTGAAGCGACCGTGCAGCTCGTCGGCGCGGCCGCGCTGCTCGAGCGGGCGCTCGCGGGGGTCCTGGATGGTGAGCGCCGCGACGATCGCGAGGACCTCGCGGGTGGTGTTCCACCGCCGCGACTCCACGATCATGCGTGCGAAGCGGGGGTCGATCGGCAGCCGGGCGAGGTCGCGCCCCGTCCGCGTGAGCGTCGGCTCGGCACTGCGCGGGTCCTTCAGCGCCCCGAGTTCCGCGAGGAGGTCGAGACCATCGCGCACTCCGCGGGTGTCCGGGGGCTGCAGGAACGGGAACCTCTGGATGTCGCCGAGACCGAGCGAGACCATCTGCAGGATGACCGCCGCGAGACCCGTGCGGAGGATCTCCGGCTCGGTGTACTCGGGGCGGCCCTCGAAGTCCTCCTCCGAGTAGAGCCGGATCGCGATGCCCGCACTCGTGCGCCCCGCCCGGCCCGATCGCTGCCGCGCCGAGGCCTGCGAGATCGCCTCGATCGGCAGCCGCTGCACCTTCGAGCGCGTGCTGTAGCGGGAGATGCGGGCGGTGCCCGCGTCGATGACGTAGCGGATGCCGGGGACCGTGAGGCTCGTCTCGGCGACGTTCGTCGCGAGCACGACGCGGCGGCGGACGCCCGCGACAGTCGACGGGCGGAAGACGCGGTGCTGTTCCTCTGAGCTCAATCGGCCGTAGAGCGGCAGGATCTCGGTGACGCCACCGCGTTCGCCGGTGTACTTCGCGCGCAAGGCGTCGGCGGCGTCGCGGATCTCCGCCTCGCCGGACAGGAAGACGAGCACGTCGCCCGAACTCTCGCGGGCGAGTTCGTCGAGCGCGTCGGAGATACCCTCGATGTAGTTGCGGTCGTCGCTCGGCGCATCGCCGCCGTCCTCGTCCTCCTCCGTCGATTGCTCGGCGACGAGAGGCCGGTAACGGACCTCCACCGGGTACGTCCGGCCGGACACCTCGACGATCGGCGCGTCGCCGAAGTGCTTCGAGAAACTCTCCGGATCGATCGTCGCCGAGGTGATGACGACCTTGAGATCGGGACGCTGAGGGAGCAGTTGCTTGAGGTAGCCGAGCAGGAAGTCGATCGTGAGGCTGCGCTCGTGGGCCTCGTCGATGATGATCGTGTCGTACCGGCGCAGGAGCCGGTCGCGCTGCATCTCGGCGAGCAGGATGCCGTCGGTCATGAGCTTGATGCGGGTGTCGGACGAGACGGTGTCGGTGAAGCGGACCTGGTAGCCGACGAGGCCGCCGAGCTCCGTGCCGAGCTCCTCGGAGATGCGTTCGGCGATCGTCCGCGCGGCGATCCGCCGGGGCTGGGTGTGACCGATGCTCTCGCGGCCGAGCTCGAGGCAGATCTTCGGCAGCTGCGTCGTCTTCCCCGATCCCGTCTCGCCCGCGACGATGACGACCTGGTTGTCCCGGATCGCTGCGGAGATCTCGTCGCGCATGGCGCTGACGGGCAGCTCGGGAGGATAGACGATCGCGGGAGGCATAGCCCTCCATCGTACGACGGCGGACGGTGCCGGGGTCCGCCGCTCAAAGTTCGCAAACCTTTCGAATCGCCAGACTAGTTTGTGGTACAAAGTAGATATGACCGATCCACTCACACCCCGTCCTGCCCATGCCGGATCGGACGACGACGCCCCGATGACCCCGGCGGAGATGCTCGCGCTCTCGCGTCGGCAGGAGGACCGCGTGGCGGACCTCTTCCAGACGCCGACGACGATCATCGTGCTCACGTGGGGAGTCGCGTGGACGGTGGGTTTCCTCGCCCTCTGGCTCGCGTCGGACGCGAGTCCGATCGCCCTCCCGGCCGCGCCCGCCGGGACGGTCTTCGCCGTTCTCATGATCGCCGGCATCCTCGTCTCCGGCGTCGTCGGCAGTCGGACCGGGGCGGGAGTGAAGGGGCCGCAGCAGGTGCAGGCGAGGATCTACGGGATCACCTGGGCGCTCGGGTGCCTGGCCGTCCCGATGCTCGCCGGTGCGTTGTTCCGCGCCGGCATGTCGGCGGAGGTGGCCGCGCTCTACTTCCCGGCGGGGTACTGCATCGTCATCGGTGTCCTCTACCTCTTCGGAGCCGCACTCTTCTCCGACCGTTCGATGATCGTCGTCGGCGGATGGATCCTCCTCGTCGGCATCGTCGCCCCGTACTTCGGCTCGCCGGGGAACTACCTCGTGATGTCGCTCGCCGGGGGAGGGGCCTTCCTCGTCTACGGCATCGCGCTGCTCGCGGCACGCGGGCGGCGGGTTCGGCGGTCCACGGAAGCGGCGACCCGTGGCTGAGCTCGATCCAGTCATCCACGCCCAGGCCCGGCTGCGCATCATGTCGACGCTCGCGGCCCTCGGCACCGACGCGCGCGTGAGCTTCCCGCGACTGCAGCAGCTCCTCGACATGACGGCCGGCAACCTCTCGACGCACCTCCGGAAGCTCGAGGACGCGGACTATGTCGTCGTCACGAAGACGCACAACGACCGGACGCCCGCGACGTACGTCGAGCTCAGCGCTGTCGGGCGCCGCGCCTTCGAGGACTACATGACGGCGCTCCGCGCTCTGCTGGGGGAGGGATCATGACGACACCGGCCGCCGCGACGGACCCGCAGGTGCTCGCGCGACTCACGCGCGTCACCCGTCGGTTCGGGGACGTCGTCGCTCTCGACGACGTCTCGCTCGACATCGCGTCGGGGTCGATCGTGGGGCTCTTGGGGCCCAACGGGGCGGGCAAATCGACGCTCCTGTCTCTCCTCGAGGGCCGCCGCCGCCCGACGAGCGGCTCGGTCGAGCTCTTCGGTCGTGCGCCCGGCGACCCGCGAGCCCGTCAGCAACTCGGCTGCACTCCGCAGGAGACGGGTCTTCCCGAGACCCTCCGTGTGTCGGAGGTGCTCGACTTCGTCGCCGCTCACTTCGACGACGCGGTGGATCGCGGCGCGATCGCGGCGGAGTTCGGGCTCGACGGGCTTCTCCGGAAGCAGACGGGAGCGCTCTCGGGCGGTCAGAAACGGCGGCTCGCCGTGGCACTCGCCTTCGTGGGCAATCCCCGCCTCGTCCTCCTCGACGAACCGACGACGGGACTCGACGTCGACGCGCGGCGCGTGCTGTGGGAGGCGCTCCGGCGGCAGCACGAGCGCGGCGCGACCATCGTGGTCACGAGCCACTACCTCGAGGAGATCGAGGCGCTCGCCGAGCGCGTCGTGGTGATCGGCGAGGGTCGAGTGCTCGCCGACGACGCTCTGGGGGCCGTCCTCGGGCGCGTCGGCCTGCGCCGCGTCAGCGTCGAGGGCGTGTCCGCTGCAGATCTCGCGGCGATCGACGGTGTCGTCCGGACGGAGACCGCCTCCGGGCGCGTCACGGCGTGGGTGCGCGACTCCGACGCCGTCGTTCGGGCGCTCGTCGCCGCCGGCTCGCCCTTCACGGGACTCACCGTGCGTCCCGCGACCCTCGAGGAGGCCTTCCTCACCCTCACGACAGGCGCGGAGCCGACGGCGCCGCTCGACGATCGGATGAGCGCATGACGAATCACCTCCCGCCTCCGGCCGCGGAATCCCTCCGCACGTCGGACGCCGTGCCGCACTCGCCATCCGCAGGCGCGGCCGCCCCTCGAGCGCTGCGCCTCTCGCTCGTCCACGCGCGCGCCAATCTGCTCGAGACGGTCCGGGTCCCGATCGCGTTGATCGGCTCGCTCGTGTTCCCCGCGCTCGCGCTGCTGTTCTTCGTGGTGCCGCAACGGGTCGTCGCCGATGATCCGGTGTTCGCGACGCAAGCCGTCATCTCCCTGTCGGTCTTCGCGGTGATGTCGAACGGGCTCTTCGGCTACGGCATCAGCATCGCCGAGAACCGGGAGAAGCCCTGGGACCCGTACCTGCGGACCCTGCCGGCCCCCGGGATCGTCCGTGTCACCGGTCTCGTCCTCGCCACGGGAACGCTCGGAATCCTCGCGATCGTGCCCGTGGTGATCGTCGGTGCTCTGCTGACCGCAGCGGAGGCGAGTCCGGCCCGGCTGTTCCTCGGCTTCGTCATGCTCGCGTTGACCGGCCTTCCATCGATGTTCGTCGGCATGGCGATCGGCCTCTCCTTCCCGTCGAAGGCGGCGATCGCGGTCGTGCAGGTCGCGATGTTCGCCCTCGCGTTCGGCGGCGGGCTCTTCCTTCCTCCCCTCATGTTCCCGGTCTGGCTCGACGTCGCCACGCGCTTCCTCCCGACGCGACAGGCGCGCGAGCTCGTCGTGTGGGCGGTGCAGGGCGGGACCCTCGAATGGTGGGCGCCCGTCGGTGCCATCGCCTCGGGGGTCGTTCTCCTCCTGCTCGTCCTCGTGCTGATCCGCCGCGATCAGGGACGGCGGTTCCGCTGACGTCATGGTGCCCCGCCGCCGCCGCCGCCTCGTCGTCCGTCGCTTCGTCGTCCGGGGTCGGACGCGGCGGGACACCGCACAACCCCGTCCGCCGAGTCGGCGGTCGTGAGTACCGTTGATGACATGACAGTTCCCACTCTCGAACTCAACTCCGGCCATTCCATCCCGCAGCTCGGCTTCGGCGTCTTCAAGGTCGACCCCGCCGAGACGGAGCGCATCGTCACGGACGCACTCGAGGCCGGTTACCGCCACATCGACACCGCCGCCATCTACGGCAACGAGGAGGGTGTCGGCCGCGCCATCGCCGCGAGCGGCATCCCGCGCGACGAGCTCTTCATCACGACGAAGCTCTGGAACGACGACCAGGGCACCGAGTCGGCCTTCGCCGCCATCGACCGCAGCCTCGACAAGCTCGGCCTCGATCACGTCGACCTCTACCTCATCCACTGGCCGACCCCGAAGAAGGACCGCTACGTCGAGGCGTGGCACGCGCTCGAGCAGATCGCGGCGGACGGCAAGAGCCGCTCGATCGGGGTGTCGAACTTCCTCGTCCCCCACCTCGAGCGTGTCATCGCCGAGGGCGGGACGGTGC
>CAKTZW010000093.1 GCA_934636065.1 uncultured Labedella sp. | reverse complement strand
GTCGGGAGGTCGGGCTTCTCGACGAAGGACCGGACCCGCAGCGCACTGGGCGACTCGGGCAGCGACAGGCTCTCGCCGCTGTTGATGTAGCCGAAGCCGATCGCCGGCTCCGTCGGCTCGATGCCGATGGTCGTGACGTAGCCGGCGTCCGCCGACGCGACGGCCTCGGCGACCGTCGCCCGGAACTGGCGGCTGCTCCGGATCACGTGGTCAGCGGCGAAGGACCCGATGATCACGTCGGGCTCTCGTCGCGCCAGGATCGCGGCGGCGAGACCGATCGCCGCCGAGGAGTCCCGCGGCTCGCTCTCGAGCACGATGTTGTGGTCGGCGACGCCGGGGAGCTGGGCCTCGACGGCCGCCCGGTGCGCTCGGCCGGTGACCACCATGATGCGGTCGGATCCGGAGATCGGCGCCAGGCGATCGAACGTCGACCGCAGCAGGGTGCTGCCGCTCCCCGTGAGGTCGTGGAGGAACTTCGGGGCGTCGGCGCGAGACAGCGGCCACAATCGCGAGCCGATGCCACCGGCCGGGATCACGCTGTAGAACCGCTCGAGAGACGTCGTCATGGGGCCACCATACCGAGGAGGTCTCGGGGCCGGCTGACGCCTGCGCCCTCGCGATCGACCGCGGTCTACAGTGGTGTCGTCACGGAAGGGACCGCAGTGGACGATCGCAACACCCTCGGCATCCCGCTCCCCGACGGCAAGCGCCCGAACGCGTCCCGCGGGGCGAAGCGACTCGTGCAGGCGCCCGACGACCGCGACAGCCTCGTCGCTGCCGGCATCTACTCAGGCGGTCGGAAGGTGTCGTCCCCCGAGAGCCTGCCCGAGGCCTTCGAGACCCTCCGGAACACCCCGGACGGGTTCGCGTGGATCGGACTGTACCGGCCGGACGAGAACGAGATCGGCGCGATCGCGCACGAGTTCCATCTCCACGCCCTCGCCGTCGAGGACGCCGTCCTCGCCCACCAGCGTCCCAAGATGGAGCGGTACGACGACGTCCTCTTCATGGTGCTCCGCGCGGCGGACTACGTCGACGAGGCCGAGCGGCTCGACTTCGGGGAGCTGCACATCTTCGTCGGCCCGAACTTCATCGTGACGCTGCGCCACGGCGAGGCCCCGCAGCTGACGGGCGTCCGCGCGCGCATGGAGGACAACCCGCAGCTCCTTTCGCTCGGTCCGCACGCCGTCCTGTACGCGATCATCGACGCTGTCGTCGATGAGTACATCCCGGTCGTCCAGGGGCTGTCGAACGACATCGACGAGATCGAGGAGGAGGTGTTCGAGGGGAACACCACGGTCTCGCGCCGCATCTACGAGCTCTCCCGTGAGGTGATCGCGTTCGAGCGGGCCGAGCGGCCGCTCCTCGACGTGGTGCGCCGACTCGAGCTGGGGAGCGAGAAGTACGGCGTCGCGCCCGAGCTGCAGCGCGGGCTGCGCGACGTCGCCGACCACCTCCAGCACGTCGACGAGAAGGTGACGGCGTTCCGCCAACTGCTACGGGACATCCTCACGGTCAACGGCACGCTCGTCGCGCAGCGACAGAACGACGAGATCGCCCGCATGACCGAGACGAGTCTGCAACAGGGAGAGGTGGTCAAGCGGATCTCGGCGTGGGCCGCCATCCTCTTCGGCCCGACGATCATCACGGGCGTCTACGGCATGAACTTCGACCACATGCCCGAGCTGCACTGGCTCTTCGGCTACCCGTTCGCGCTCGCGCTGCTCCTCGCCTCCGGGGTCTCCCTCTGGGCGCTGTTCCGGCGCAACAAGTGGCTCTGAGCGACTGTCTCGACGTCGAGACGGTTAGGGTCCCCTAAAGGGACAATGTCGGCGCTCGCGAATAGACTGGTGTCCACGCGCCGAAGTGACGCATGGGGCCGTAGCGGCTCCGACAACCCCCGCCGGAAATGGGAGGTCGTTTCGTGTCAGTGAAGACTGTCGGAACACCGGAGCAATCGCGAGAACCCGAACTGTCGACCACGACGTCGCGCCGCCCGGCGGGAACGCTCTACCGCGGCCGCGAGGGCATGTGGTCGTGGGTGCTGCACCGCATCACGGGTGTCGCCATCTTCTTCTTCCTGCTCGTGCACATCCTCGACACGGCGCTCGTCCGCGTCTCCCCCGAGGCGTACAACGCCGTCATCGGCACGTACCAGACGCCCATCATGGGGCTCGGCGAGGTCGCGCTCGTCGGCGCGATCGTCTTCCACGCGTTCAACGGCATCCGGATCATCCTCATCGACTTCTGGTCGAAGGGCACCGTCTACCAGCGCGTGATGTTCTACGTCGTGATCGGACTCTGGGTCGTCACGATGCTCGGGTTCGTGCCGCGGCACCTCATCAACGTGTTCAGCCACTGAGGGGGACGATCATGACTTCCACGACCATCGAATCCCCCCGCACCCCGGCCGGGTCCGCGAAGAGCCGCGGCATCAACTGGGAGAAGTGGGGCTGGGTGTACATGCGCGTCTCCGGCGTCGTGCTCCTCGTCCTCATCTTCGGCCACCTGTTCGTCAACCTCATGGTCGGCGAGGGCGTGAAGGCCATCGACTTCGCCTTCGTCGGGGGCAAGTGGTCCGACCCGTTCTGGATGGTGTGGGACACGCTCATGCTCTGGCTCGCCATGATCCACGGCGGCAACGGCATGCGCACCATCGTCAACGACTACGCGCGCACCCCGGTGCTGCGGAAGATCCTCAAGGGCGCGATCCTCGCCTCGGTCGTCGTTCTCATCGTGCTCGGCACGCTCGTGGTCTTCACCTTCGACCCGTGCCCGACGGTGAGCGCCGACCAGGCCGACCTGCTCCCCTCCTTCTGCCCCGCCCCGTGATCACAGGACCCATGACCAACACTGCATCGACCTCCCCGTCCGACTCGACGATCGTCGACGGAGTCCACTACCACCGGTTCGACGTCGTGATCGTGGGCGCCGGCGGCGCCGGCATGCGCGCGGCGATCGAGGCCGGCCCGGGCGCGAAGACCGCCGTCATCTCCAAGCTCTACCCGACCCGTTCCCACACCGGCGCGGCGCAGGGCGGCATGGCGGCGGCGCTCGCGAACGTCGAGGAGGACAGCTGGGAGTGGCACACCTTCGACACCGTCAAGGGCGGCGACTACCTCGTCGACCAGGACGCTGCGGAGATCCTCGCGAAGGAGGCCATCGACGCTGTCATCGACCTCGAGAACATGGGCCTGCCCTTCAACCGCACCCCCGAGGGCAAGATCGACCAGCGCCGCTTCGGCGGGCACACCCGCGACCACGGCAAGGCGCCGGTCCGCCGGGCGTGCTACGCCGCCGACCGCACCGGTCACATGATCCTGCAGACGCTCTTCCAGAACTGCGTCAAGCTCGGCATCAACTTCTACAACGAGTTCTACGTGCTCGACGTCGTCATGACCGAGGTCGACGGCGTCGAGCAGCCCTCCGGAGTCGTCGCGTACGAGCTCGCGACGGGCGAGCTCCACGTGTTCCAGTCGAAGGCGATCATCTTCGCGACGGGCGGCTTCGGCAAGATCTACAAGACGACCTCGAACGCGCACACCCTCACGGGCGACGGCGTCGGCATCATCTGGCGCAAGAAGCTCCCCCTCGAGGACATGGAGTTCTTCCAGTTCCACCCCACCGGGCTGGCGGGCCTCGGCATCCTCCTCACCGAGGGCGCGCGCGGCGAGGGCGCCATCCTGCGCAACGCCTCCGGCGAGCGCTTCATGGAGCGGTACGCCCCCACCATCAAGGACCTCGCGCCGCGCGACATCGTCGCCCGCTGCATGGTGCAGGAGGTCGCCGAGGGCCGAGGTGCCGGACCGAACAAGGACTACGTGCTCCTCGACTGCACGCACCTCGGCGCCGAGGTGCTCGAGACGAAGCTGCCGGACATCACGGAGTTCGCGCGCACCTACCTCGGCGTCGACCCCGTCGTCGAGCCCGTCCCCGTCATGCCGACCGCTCACTACGCGATGGGCGGGATCCCGACCAACGTGGCGGCGGAGGTGCTGCGCGACAACACGACCGTCGTGCCCGGACTGTACGCCGCCGGCGAGTGCGCGTGCGTCTCCGTGCACGGCTCGAACCGCCTCGGCACGAACTCGCTCCTCGACATCAACGTGTTCGGCAAGCGTGCCGGTCGCAATGCCGTCGAGTACGTCAAGACCGTCGACTTCACCCCGCTGCCCGAGGACCCGACGAAGGAGATCCGCGAGCTCATCGCGCAGCTGCGCTCGGCCACGGGCACGGAGCGCGTGTCCGTCCTGCGCAAGGAGCTCCAGGACAACATGGACCGCAACGCCCAGGTGTTCCGGACCGACGAGTCGCTCGCCGACGTGACGGAGATCATCCACGGGCTCCGTGAGCGCTACCTCGGCATCTCCGTGCAGGACAAGGGCAAGCGCTACAACACCGACCTGCTCGAGGCGATCGAGCTCGGGTTCCTGCTCGACCTCGCGGAGGTCGTCGTCTTCTCCGCCCGCAATCGCCAGGAGAGCCGCGGCGGCCACATGCGTGACGACTACCCCAAGCGCGACGACGAGAACTACATGAAGCACACGATGGCCTACCTGTCGGGCGATCCCCACTCCGCCGACCCCGCCGACCACATCCGGCTGGATTGGAAGCCCGTGGTGATCACCCGGTACGAGCCCATGGAGAGGAAGTACTGACATGTCGACGGCCACTCTCGAGGCGACCCCGAGCGGCGCGGACGCGATCCAGTCGTTCACGGTGACCCTCATCATCCGACGGTTCGACCCGGACGTCGACGACGAGCCCCGCTGGCAGGACTTCGACGTCGAGATGTACGCGACGGACCGGATCCTCGACGCCCTGCACAAGATCAAGTGGGAGCAGGACGGCTCGCTGACCTTCCGTCGCTCCTGCGCTCACGGCATCTGCGGCTCAGACGCGATGCGGATCAACGGGCGCAACCGGCTCGCGTGCAAGACGCTCATCAAGGACCTCGACATCTCGAAGCCCATCTACGTCGAGGCGATCAAGGGTCTCCCGCTCGAGAAGGACCTCATCGTCGACATGGAGCCGTTCTTCGCCTCCTACCGCGAGGTCCAGCCGTTCCTGCAGGCGCGCACGATGCCGGGCGCCGGCAAGGAGCGCGTCCAGTCCGTCGTCGACCGCGCGCGCTTCGACGACACCACGAAGTGCATCCTCTGCGCGGCGTGCACCTCGTCCTGCCCGGTGTTCTGGACCGACGGCCAGTACTTCGGCCCGGCCGCGATCGTCAACGCGCACCGCTTCATCTTCGACTCCCGTGACGACGAGGCGAAGGTACGCCTCGACATCCTCGGCGGCAAGGACGGCGTGTGGCGGTGCCGCACCACGTTCAACTGCACCGAGGCGTGCCCCCGCGGCATCCAGGTGACCCAGGCGATCGCGGAGGTCAAGTCGGCGCTCATGAAGGGCTCCGTCTGACCCCCCCTCACCACATGAAAACGGAGATGGTGCACGTCGTTACGTGCACCATCTCCGTTTTCATGTAGCAGGGGGTCAGCGGCCGGGCTCGAGCGGCTGACCGGGCAGGATCTCGATGACGTTCCCATCACCGATGTCGATGAAGGTGCCGGCGGGCACCACGAGCGACTGGCCCGTCGCGAGGCGCTGCCAGCTCGAACCCGGCACGATGAGCGAAGTGCCGTTCGTCGACTTGAGGTCCGTGACGACGACGCTGTCACCGAGCTGCTCCACCTCGAGGTGCGTCGCGGACACGGACTTCGTCGACGACTGCACGACGACGACCCGACCTCCCGCGGCCGGCCGCTTCGGATTGCGCCCGAAGAAGTGCGGGACGTCGAGCGCGTAGGGCTGGCTGCCGTTCAGCCGGTAGCCGTACATGAGCGTGCGCGGTCCGCCGGGGACCGCCGGCTCGACGGGGGCGTCGAGGTCGCGCGGTCGGGGCAGGTCGGAGCGCAGGACGGTGTGACCGTCGTGGGCGGCGTCGGCGACCGAGAGCGATCCGGTACGCGGCTGGGTGAGCCGCTCGTCGGCGAAGACCATGTCGAGGCGGGCCGCCCGCACGACACCCTCGGCGAGCGGGAGGGCCGGGGCGTGGATCTGCGCGGGGTCGCCGAGGGCGACATGCGAGACGCTCTCGAGCCGCGTCCGGAACCACGGGCTCTGATCGGCCGTGACCCGGCGGCGCGCCCCCGAGGCGAGCACGTCGAGGCCGGCGCCGGCGTGGACGAAGAGCGTCACGGCCGGGTCCTCGTCCTCGACCGGGAGCCCGATCACCGCGAAGGGCAACGGCGCGCCCCCGAGCTCGGCGGGCACGGCGTCGAGCACGCGGTCCACGGTGGCCCCCTCCGCGGCCGCCGTAGCCCAGAGCCGGGAGATGAGGACGTGGTCCGGCGTGGAGTTGAGCGCCACGACGACTCGGCGCGTGACGAGCAGCACCCACTCGGGGCTGTCCGTCCACGCGGAGTAGCGGATGCTGGGATTCACGGACCACCTCGGACGACGACGGGTGCGCGGCCGCCGCCCGGATCGTCGGTCGTCTACGGCACACGCCTTTCAACATTCTGTCAGAACACCCCCCGGACGCGGGACGGCGCCACCACCGTTGCGGGGAGGCCGCCGATCAATAGGCTCTCCTCATGGCCTCTCGCGCGGATTCCGCCCCTCCGTCCGGGTCGGAGCCGACGGCACGGGAAGCGGGGACGCCGACCCTCGTCGAACGCGTGACGGCGATCTCGGAGCGCATCCAGCGGATCAAGCCCGTTCGCGTCCTGACCCGCTTCAGCGAGCGCGACGGCGAGCTGCTCGCCGCGGGCATGAGCTTCCAGTCCGTCTTCGCGGTCTTCGCCGCCCTCCTGCTGGGCTTCTCGGTCGCCGGGTTCTGGCTCCGCTCCAACCCGGAGGTGCTCGACGCGCTCATCGCCGTCATCAACGGCTACATCCCGGGGCTCATCGCCGAGGAGGGCGGGCTCGTCTCCCCCGACGCGCTCGCGAACGTCGAGTT
>CAKTZW010000092.1 GCA_934636065.1 uncultured Labedella sp. | reverse complement strand
GCACGGAGCCGCTCGTGCGCGTGATGGTCGAGGCGGCGGACCAGGAGACGGCGGATCGCCACGCGAACGCACTCGCCGACATCGTGCGGTCGCGTCTCGCCGTCTGACCCCGCGGCTCCGCTCAGATCTTGCGCAGCAGGACCTTCCGGACGGTGTGGTCGGAGTCCTTCACGAGGACGAGCTTCGCCCTCGCTCTCGTCGGGCGGATGTTCTCGACGAGGTTGGGTTCGTTGACCGTCGTCCAGAAGTAGCGGGCGCGCTCCCTCGCCTCGGCATCGTCGAGGTCCGAGAACACCTGGAAGTACGAGTTCGGGTTCGTGAAGGCCCCGCGCTTGAGCGCCATGAAGCGTTCCTCGAACCAGGCCGCGATGTCCGAGGTCCTCGCGTCGACGTAGATGCTGAAGTCGAACAGGTCGGCGACGCTCATCTGGCCCGTGAGCGGAGGCTGGAGGACGTTGAGGCCCTCGACGATGAGTACGTCGGGGCGGCGTACCACGACGCTCGCCGTCGGCATGATGTCGTAGACGAGGTGGGAGTAGAACGGTGCACGCACCTCGGGGGCCCCGCTCTTCACCTCGGTGACGAAGCGCAGCAGGGCGCGACGATCGTACGACTCGGGGAAGCCCTTCCGGCTCATGATGCCGCGGCGCTCGAGCTCCGCGTTCGGGTAGAGGAAGCCGTCTGTCGTCACCAGTTCGACGCGCGGCGTGTCCGGCCACCGCGACATGAGCTCGCGCAGGAGCCGGGAGACGGTCGACTTGCCGACGGCCACGGAGCCCGCCACCCCGATGACGAAGGGCGTCCGGGCGTTCGTCTCCCCGAGGAAGGCGGTGCGCTCGTCGTGCAGACGCCCCGCCGATCGGGCGTAGAGGCTCAGGAGGCGGCTGAGCGGGAGGTAGACCTCGGCGACCTCGCGCATGTCGAGGCGGTCGCCGATGCCGCGCAGCTGCACGATCTCCGCGTCGGTGAGCGGGGAGACGGCGCCGGGAGCGAGCCGGGCCCAGTCGGAACGGTCGATCTCGTCGAACGGGGTGGTCTGGGCGTGGGAGGCGGTGCTCGCGTCGGGCATGCAACCGAATCTAGTGCGGGTAGGGTGGAGAGCATGTGTGGAATCGTGGGATACGTCGGTCCGCTCGACAGCATCGACGTCCTCATGGGCGGTCTCGGTCGGCTCGAATACCGGGGCTACGACTCCGCCGGGGTCGCGGTCATCGACGGCGGCGGTTCCCTCCACACCCGCAAGCGCGCGGGCAAGCTCGCCGTCCTCACGGGGGACCTCGCCGCGGGCAACCTCCCGGAGAGCCACACGGGCATCGGGCACACCCGCTGGGCGACGCACGGCGGACCGACGGACGCGAACGCGCACCCCCACCTCGGGGACGACGGTCGACTGGCCCTCATCCACAACGGGATCATCGAGAACTTCGCCGCGATCAAGGCCGAGCTGATCGAGCAGGGCGAGACCTTCCGCAGCGAGACCGACACCGAGGTCGCCGCGGTGCTCCTCGGTCGCGAGTACCGGGAGACGGGCGACCTGCGGGAGGCCTTCCGCCGTGTCGTCGGTCGCTTCGAGGGAGCGTTCACGCTGCTCGCCGTCCACCAGGCCGAGCCGGGTCTCGTCGTCGGCGCGCGCCGCAACTCGCCGCTCGTGATCGGTCTCGGCGACGGCGAGAACTTCCTCGGCTCCGACGTCGCGGCCTTCGTCGAGCACACGCGTCGCGCTCTCGCCATCGGGCAGGACCAGATGGTCGCGATCACCCCGACGACCGTCGAGATCACGGACTTCGCGGGTGTCGCCGTCGAGGCCGAGCCGTTCGAGGTGAGCTGGGACGCGTCGGCCGCGGAGAAGGGCGGCTGGTCGAGCTTCATGGCGAAGGAGATCAGCGAGGAGCCCGAGGCCGTCGCGAAGACCGTCCTCGGGCGCATCGACGACCACGGCGTCGTGACGATCCCGGAGCTCGACGGTCTCGACGACCTGTTCCTCGACATCGACCGCATCGTGGTCATCGCCTGCGGCACGGCGTCGTACGCCGGCGCCGTTGGGAAGTACGCGATCGAGAAGTGGGCTCGCGTCCCCGTCGACGTCGAACTGAGCCACGAGTTCCGCTACCGCGAGCCGGTCATCTCGCCCCGCACGCTCGTCGTCTCGATCAGTCAGTCCGGCGAGACGATGGACACGCTCATGGCCGTCAAGTTCGCGCGGGAGGCCGGCGCCCGCACCGTCTCCATCTGCAACACGCAGGGCGCGACGATCCCGCGGGAGTCGGACGCCGTGGTCTACACGCACGCCGGCCCCGAGGTCGCCGTCGCCTCGACGAAGGCGTTCGTCGCGCAGATCACCGCGCTCTACCTGCTCGCGCTCCACGTCGCGCGGATCCGCGGCGCGCTCCCGGTCGAGGAGATCGCTGTCCAGGCCGCGGAGCTCCAGGCGGTCCCCGAGAAGATCGCCGCCGTGCTCGAGAGCAACGAGACCATCGAGCAGCTCGCGCGCTGGATGGCGGACACCCGCGCGGTCCTCTTCCTCGGGCGCCACGTCGGCTTCCCGATCGCGATGGAGGGCGCGCTCAAGCTCAAGGAGCTCGCCTACATCCACGCCGAGGGCTTCGCGGCCGGAGAGCTCAAGCACGGGCCCATCGCCCTCATCGAGCCGGGGCAGCCGGTGTTCGTGGTGGTCCCAAGCCCGCGAGGCGCACAGACGATCCACTCCAAGGTGGTCTCGAACATCGAGGAGATCCGTGCCCGCGGGGCGCGGATCATCGCGATCGCCGAGGAGGGCGACGTCGCGGTGCTGCCGTCCGCCGACGAGGTCATCCGGATCCCGCTCGCCGGGCCCCTGTTCGAGCCGCTCCTGAGCGTCGTGCCGCTTCAGGTCTTCGCCATGGCGCTCGCGACCGCGAAGGGGCTCGACGTCGACCAGCCCCGCAACCTCGCGAAGTCCGTCACGGTGGAATAGGGACGTGTCCGAGGTGCTCGCGTGATCGTCGGAATCGGTGTGGACGTCGTCGACCTCGCCCGGTTCGAACGGGCGGTCGGACGCACGCCGAGGCTGCGCGAAAGGCTGTTCGCCGAGAGCGAACGCGCACTTCCGCTGCGTTCCCTGGCCGGCCGCTTCGCCGCCAAGGAGGCGCTCATGAAGGCACTCGGCTCGGCCGAAGGGCTCGTGTGGGTGGACATCGCCGTCACGGCCGGCGGCGGCGCACCGTCGTTCGAACTGTCCGGGAGCACGGCCCGAGCGGTCGCCGATCGCGGAATCGACGTCCTCCACCTCTCCGTCACCCACGACGCCGGCATCGCGGTCGCCTACGTCGTGGCGGAGTCCCGGGAGTCGGCGTGACGGGGATGCGGGAGGCGGTCATCGACCTCGACGCGATCGCGTCGAACGTCCGCCGCGTTCGCGACCGCGCGGCCGGAGCACGGGTCATCGCGGTCGTGAAGGCCGACGGCTACGGCCACGGCGCCGTGGAGGTGGCGCGGGCCGCGCTGCGCGGCGGCGCGGAGCTCCTCGGCACGGCGGACATCGGGGAGGCGTTCGAGCTCCGGAGCGCCGGGATCGACGCGCCGGTGCTGAGCTGGCTGCACGCCGACGACACCGATTTCGTGGACGCCATCGATGCCGGCATCAGCCTCGGCGTCTCTAACGCGCGGGAGCTCGAGCGCATCGCGGCGGCCGCGGGATCGGGACGTCCGGCGCACATCCACCTCAAGTTCGACACCGGTTTGAGCCGCAACGGCATCGCGCGTTCCGACTGGGTCGGCGTCGTCGATGCGACGCGCGCCGCCGTGGAGACCGGTCGCGTCGAGCTCGCCGGCTGCTTCACGCACCTGTCCAACACCTCGGACGGCGACGACCGCGCCGCCGTCGCCGTCTTCGAGCGGGCCCTCGAGCTCGTGCGCTCGCGCGGGCTCGAGCCCCGCATGGTGCACGCGGCGGCGACGGCCGCGGCGCTCGCCGTCCCAGAGTCGCGCTTCGACACCATCAGGCTCGGCATCGGCATGTACGGGTTCTCGCCGGTCCCGAGCGTCCCGGCGGCCGACGTCGGCCTGCGGCCCGCCATGCGACTGCTCTCGCGCGTCGCCGCCGTCAAGACCGTCGAGCCGGGGTCCGGCGTGTCCTACGGCTACCAGTACCGGACGCACGAGCGTTCGACTCTCGCCCTCGTGCCGCTCGGCTACGCCGACGGCGTGCCGCGCCAGGCGTCGTCCCGGGGAGAGGTGTCGATCCGCGGCAGACGGCACCGGGTCGCCGGTCGGATCGCGATGGACCAGTTCGTCGTCGACGTGGGGGAGGAGCCCGTCGAGGCGGGCGACGAGGTCGTTGTTTTCGGCGACCCGGCCACGGGCGTGCCGTCGGCGTCGGAGTGGGCCGAGCACGCCGGCACGATCGACTACGACATCGTCACGCGCATCGGGCGCCGGGTGCGCCGAGTCTATGCGGGGCTCGCGTGATCGAGTCCGGTCGTCACGTCGTCCCGACGACGGACGACATGCACGCCCTCGGCGTGCGCGTCGGGGCCGGTCTCCGGGCCGGAGACCTCGTGGTGCTCACGGGTCCGCTCGGCGCCGGCAAGACGACCCTCACGCGCGGAATCGGCGAGGGGCTCGGCGTGCGGGGCCCGATCCAGTCGCCGACGTTCGTGATCGCGCGGACCCACCCGAGCCTCGTCGGCGGCCCGGCGCTCGTGCACGTGGACGCGTACCGCCTCGGAGACCCCCGCGAGTTCGACGATCTCGACCTGGACCTCGAGCGGTCCGTCGTCGTCGTGGAGTGGGGACGGGACGTCGTTCCGACCATCGCCGACGAGTGGGTCGACATCGAGATCGAGCGGCCGACCGGGGCCGGATCGGAGCGGGAGGACGCCGACGTGGGCGACGAACCCCGGGTGGTCGTCGTGAGCGCCGGTCACCGCGATCCGCGCGGGTAGGCTGGCAGGCGTGCTTCTCGCGATCGACTCGTCCATCGGGACGTCCGTCGCGCTCGTCGACCGGTCCGGGCGCGTGCTGTCGAGCCGCGACGAATCCGGTCACCTGTCGCACGCCGAGGTCGTCGGATCTCTCATCCGCGGGGCTCTCGACGATGCGGGTGCCGAGCCACGGGACGTCGAGGCCGTCGCGAGCGGGATGGGGCCCGGCCCCTTCACGGGACTGCGCATCGGGATCGCCGCCGCCCGCGCCTTCGGCGTCGCGCGCCGTATCCCGGTCGTGCCGATCGTGAGCCACGATGCGATCGCGGCCGCGCACCTGGAGCGATCGTCGGGCCGCGAGCTCGTCGTCGTGACCGACGCGCGCCGCCGCGAGGTCGCCTGGTCGCGCTATCGGGGAACGGACGAGGGCGGCGCCGTCCGCGTGTCGGGCCCCGAGCTCGCCGAGCGGGAGGGCTTCGTCGTCGACGACGCGGAACGCCTCGACGCCGTGCAGGTGTCCGCCGTCGCCCTCGGCCGGCTCGCCGGGCTCGTCCTCGACGGCCACCGGGCCGCCGAGGCGGACCGTCCCGTCTATCTGCGCGCCCCCGACGTCACCCTGTCGACGCGGAAGCGGGTATCGCAGTGACCGTGAGGATGAGGCCGTCCGGGCTCGACGACCTCGAGGCGATCCTCGCCCTCGAGGAGTCGACGTTCGTCTCCGACGCGTGGTCGCGCGAGCAGATGCTGGCGGAGCTCGAGAGCCCGCACACCGTATACGTCGCCGTCGAAGACGACATCGACGGCGTCGTCGGGTACGGCGGCGTGCTCGCCCCGAGCGGATCAGAGGACGCGGACATTCAGACCATCGCCGTGGCCCCGTCCTTCCGCCGAGCGGGCCTCGGGCGCGCCATCATGGCGGAGCTCATCGGTGCGGCGCGGCTCGCCGGAGCGCGGCGCGTCTTCCTCGAGGTGCGCGCCGACAACCCCGCTGCGCAATCCCTCTACACCGATCTCGGATTCGCGGAGGTCGGCGTGCGTCCCCACTACTACCAGCCGGACGACGTCGACGCCCTCGTCATGCGGCTGGACGTCCCGGAGACGGCGACCCCTCCGGTCGGCCCGGTGGGGGCGGCGTGACCGCGGAGGCGCCCCTGGTCCTCGGGATCGAGACGAGTTGTGACGAGACGGGCATCGGGATCGTGCGCGGTCGTCGGCTGCTGTCGAACCGGATCGCCTCGTCCATGGACGAGCACGCGCGCTACGGCGGGGTCGTCCCCGAGGTCGCGGCGCGCGCGCACCTCGAGGCGCTCGTGCCCACGATCGACGCGGCGGTGGTGGAGGCGGGCATCGAGCTCGACGACCTCGACGCCGTCGCCGTCACGATCGGGCCCGGCCTCGCCGGAGCTCTCATGGTGGGCGTCGGGGCGGCCAAGGCGCTCGCCGTCGGGCTCGGCAAACCGCTCTACGCCGTGAACCACCTCGTCGGCCACGTGGGGGCCGACCTGCTGTCGCCCGACGGCGGGGACATCGAGTATCCGACGGTCGCCCTTCTCGTCTCGGGCGGGCACACGTCGCTCCTGCTGGTCCGGGATCTCGTCGACGACGTCGAGCTGCTGGGTGAGACGATCGACGACGCCGCCGGGGAGGCGTTCGACAAGGTGGCCCGCGTCCTCGGCCTGCCCTACCCCGGCGGTCCCGAGATCGATCGCGCCGCCGCCACGGGACGGCCCGACACCATCCGCTTCCCGCGCGGGCTGACGCTCCCGAAGGACCTCGAGCGGCACCGCTACGACTTCTCGTTCTCCGGCCTCAAGACGGCGGTCGCGCGCTGGGTCGAGAAGCGGGAGGCCGACGGCGAGGAGGTGCCCGTTGGAGACGTCGCCGCGTCGTTCCGTGAGGCCGTCGTCGACGTGCTCGTCTCGAAGGCCCTGGCGGCGTGCCGTGACACCGGAGTGCCCCGACTCCTCCTCGGCGGCGGGGTCGTCGCCAACCGGCGCCTCCGGGATCACGCTGTCGAACGCGCCGCGGCCGCGGGGGTCGCGCTCCGCATCCCTCCGCTCGATCTGTGCACGGAC
>CAKTZW010000091.1 GCA_934636065.1 uncultured Labedella sp. | reverse complement strand
AGCGGCCGGGATCCTGTCCCAGCCGGACTCATGGGACAACCAGACCTACTACGCGACGATGTTCGGCCAGGGCCTCTCGGCCACCCCGATCCAGATCGCGAGCGCGTACCAGGCCCTCGCGAACGGCGGGGTGAAGGTCGCCCCCTCCCTGATCGAGGGCTGCGCGCACGCCGACGGCAGCGTGACCGACGTTCCGACGGGTGAGGAGTCGCGCGTCGTCTCCGAGACCGCCGCCGATCAGGTCGTGCAGATGCTCGAGAGCGTCGTGACGGACGGTCACTTCGGCGACACCCTGCAGATCCCGGGCTACCGGGTCGCCGCGAAGTCGGGAACGGCCGAGCAGGGTGACGGCTCCGGAGGGCTCAAGGACACGTACGTCGTCTCCATGAGCGGCATGGCACCGGCCGAGGACCCCGAGTACGTCGTCTCGGTGCACATCTCGAACCCGACTAAGATCAGATCTTCGGCAGCCGCGGCTCCGACGTTCCAACAGATCATGACCCAGGTGCTGAAGACGTACCGGATCGAACCGTCGACCGAACCGTCGCCCGACCTGCCGACGACCTACTGATGCTCCGGACGAGGTCCGCTCGGAGCCGATCGAGGAGGACCGACAGGTGATCAGCATGACCCTGGAGGACGTTTCGCGCGTCCTCTTCGGACGGCTCGTCCTCCGCGGCGGCGCGGCCGCCACGGACGTCGTCGATGGATTCGTCGAGACCGACTCCCGCGAGATCGTCGACGGCGGCATCTTCGTGGCGAAGCCCGGCGAGTCGACGGACGGCCACAACTTCGTCGGGGTCGCGCTGACCCGTGGCGCCCGACTCGCGATCGTCGAGCACGAGGTCGACGAGGACATCAGCCAGGTGGTGGTCGCCGACGCCGTGTCGGCGCTCGGCGCGCTCGCGGCACACGTCGTGGCGACGGTCCGCTCCGCCGGACGGCTGCGCGTCGTCGGCATCACCGGCTCGAACGGCAAGACGACCACCAAGAACCTCCTCGCGGCGATCCTCGCCCCTCGGGGTGAGACCGTGGCGCCGAAGAACTCCTTCAACAACGCCGTCGGCGCCCCGACCACGATGCTGCGCGTCACCGAGGACACGGAGTTCCTCGTCTCCGAGATGGGCGCGTCGAGTTCCGGGCAGATCGCGCGACTCGTCGAGATGGCCACTCCCGACATCGGCGTCGTGCTCAAGGTGGGCCTCGCTCACGCCGGCGGCTTCGGCGGGATCGATCAGACCTTTCGTGAGAAGTCCGCCATGGTCACTCCGCTCCCGGCGGCGGCCGTCGCCGTGCTCAACCGCGACGACGAGCGCGTCGCGGCGATGGCCGATCTCACGGCGGCACGCGTCGTGTGGTTCGGTCTCGACGAGACGGCCGACGTCCGCGCGACCGACGTCGAGGCCGACCGATCCGGCACCCGCTTCACCGTGACGATCCCCTCGGGCGAGTCGCGGAGCGTGCGCTTCAAGGTGCTCGGCGAGCACCACGTGTCGAACGCCCTCGCCGCCGTCGCCGTCGCGACCGAGCTCGGCGTCCCGCTCGACGACATCGTGTCGGCGCTCGAGACCGTGACGCGAGCCGAGCGGTGGCGCATGGAGGTCCTCGGTGGTCGCGACGACGTCACGATCATCAACGACGCGTACAACGCGAGCCCCGACTCGATGGCGGCGGCGCTCAAGACCCTCGCTCTCGTGACGCCGCCGGAGGGCCGCCGCGTCGCCGTCCTCGGCACCATGGCGGAGCTCGGGGAGCTCGCGGGAGACGAGCACGACCGCATCGGCCTGCTCGCCGTGCGCCTGCGCGTCGATCGACTCGTCGTCGTGGGCAGCGACGCGAGGCGGCTGCACATCTCGGCGATCAACGAGGGTTCGTGGGACGGCGAGTCCGTCTTCGTCGAGACGGCGGACGAGGCGTACGCGTACCTCGCCGACGAACTCCGATCCGGCGACACCGTCCTCGTGAAGTCCTCCAACTCGGCGGGTCTCCGTCATCTCGGCGATCGACTGGGAGAATTGTTCTCGTGGTAGCACTCCTCACCGCCGGCGCGCTCGCGCTCGCATTCTCGCTCTTCCTCACCCCGCTGTTCATCAGACTCTTCAAGCGGCTGGGCTGGGGACAGTTCATCCGCGACGACGGCCCGCAATCGCACCACGCGAAGAAGGGCACCGCCACGATGGGCGGGATCATCATCATCCTGGGCGTCCTCTTCGGGTACTTCACGGCGATGCTCCTCACCGGGGACCGCATCAGCACGGCGGCGCTGCTCGTCCTCGTCATGATGGTGGGGCTCGGTGCCGTCGGCTTCGTCGACGACTTCCTGAAGACGCGCAAGCAGCGCTCCCTCGGCCTTCGAGGGTGGGCGAAGGTCGCGGGGCAGCTCATCGTGGCGGCGGCGTTCGGCGTGCTCGCGATCGGCTTCCCGAACCCCGAGGGCATCACGCCGGCATCGACGGCCGTCTCCTTCGTCCGCGACCTCCCGCTCGACTTCCTCGTCCTCGGTCCCGTCATCGGGGTCGCGCTCTACCTGCTCTGGACGGCTCTGATCGTGACGGCGGCGTCCAACGGCGTCAACGTCACGGACGGACTGGACGGGCTCGCGACGGGCGCATCCATCTTCGCGATCGGCTCCTACGTCGTCATCGGGTTCTGGCAGTACAACCAGTCGTGCTTCGGGATCGTCAACGAGGACGTCGCCTACAAGTGCTACGACGTGGTCGACCCCCTCGGGCTCGCGATCGTCGCGGCGTCCATCGTGGGGGCCCTCATCGGCTTCCTGTGGTGGAACACGACGCCGGCCCAGATCTTCCTCGGCGACACGGGTTCGCTCGCACTCGGCGGGGCCATCGCGGCGCTCGCGATCCTCACCCACACCGAGCTCCTGCTCGTCTTCATCGGCGGGCTCTTCGTCATGGAGACCGGTTCCGTCATCGTGCAGCGGGCGTACTTTAAGATCACCCACGGCAAGCGCATCTTCCTGATGTCTCCCATCCACCACCACTTCGAGCTGAAGGGCTGGGCGGAGGTGACGGTCGTCGCCCGGTTCTGGATCATCGGCGGGCTGCTCGTCGCGGCCGGAGTCGGCACCTTCTACCTCGAATGGATCCTGCGATGACCGATCTCGCACGCGACGAGCGCCTCGCGACGCTCACGAGCTGGCGCGCCGACTGGAGCGGGCTCCGCGTCGCGGTCTTCGGCCTCGGGTCGACGGGCTTCGCCGTCGCGGACACGCTCGTCGAACTGGGCGCCGACGTGCTCGTCGTGACGGAGAGCGCCGATCCCGACCGCACCCGGCTGCTCGAGGTGATCGGCGCGCGACTCGTCGTCGGGGGAGGCTCCGGTGCTCCGGAGGAGCTCGAGACCTTCGCGCCCGAACTCGTCGTCGCCTCGCCGGGGTATCCTCCGCATCACCCCCTGCTCGCGTGGGCGGCCACGGCCGACGTCCCGGTCTGGGGGGACATCGAGCTCGCCTGGCGCGTGCGCGACAAGACGGGGACGCCGGCGGAGTGGGTGCTCGTGACCGGCACCAACGGCAAGACGACGACGGTGCAGCTCACGGCCTCGATGATCGCCACGGCGGGCCTCCGCGTGGCGCCGTGCGGCAACATCGGCGTCCCGGTCCTCGACGCCGTGCGCGACCCGGGCGGCTTCGACGTCTTCGTCGTCGAGCTGTCGAGCCATCAGCTGCACTACCTCGCTCGCCAGTCCGCCCCCGAGCCGGTCGCACCGCTCGCGAGCGTCTGCCTCAACCTCTCGGACGACCATCTGGAATGGCACGGCTCGGCGGAGGCGTACCGCGACGCGAAGGCCGGCGTGTACGCGAACACGCGCGTCGCGTGCGTCTTCAACAAGGCGGACCCCGCGACACGGCGCATGGTCGAGGAGGCCGAGGTCATCGAGGGCGCTCGAGCGATCGGCTTCGGTCTCGACGTGCCGGGACCGAGCGACCTCGGCATCGTCGACGGCATCCTGTGCGATCGCGCGTTCCTCGAGGACCGCTTCTCGAGCGCTCTCGAGATCACGACGGTCGACGCCCTCGCCGCTCGTGGTCTCGCGGCCCCCCACGTCGTGGCGAACGTCCTCGCGGCGAGCGCCCTCGCTCGCGCGGTCGGCGTGACGCCGGAGCAGATCCGCGACACGCTCGACACGTTCTCGCTCGACCACCACCGGATCGAGAGGGTCGCCGAGATCGACGGTGTCGCGTGGGTCGACGATTCGAAGGCCACGAACGCCCATGCGGCCGACGCGTCGCTGTCCGCCTACCGCTCGGTCGTCTGGATTGTCGGGGGCCTGCTCAAGGGCATCGACATCGGCGCGCTCGTCGAGAAGCACGCGTCCCGCGTACGCGCGGCCGTCGTGATCGGGACGGACCGTCAGGCCGTGCTCGCCGCGTTCGAACGACACGCGCCACACGTCCCCGTCATCGAGGTGTCCGCCGCCGAGACTGGAGAGGTGATGCCGCGCGCCGTCGAGGCGGCGAGCGGTTTCGCGGCCGCGGGAGACACCGTCCTCCTCGCCCCGGCAGCGGCATCGATGGACCAGTTCACCGACTACGCGGAGCGCGGACGACTCTTCGCCGCCGCCGTCGACGATCTCGTGGGAGGAGAGGCCGATGAGCGCCCCGCCACACCTCGCACCGACTCGGACTGACGGCACGGCGAGCCCCGCACACGATCGACCGGCGTCCGCCCGGATCTCCCTCGGCCGACTCGCCCTCGCCGACTCCTCGAACTACCTCCTGCTCCTCGGCACGACGCTCTTCCTCGTCGTCTTCGGCCTCGTCATGGTGCTGTCGTCGTCGACCATCGAGTCCTGGACGGACAACAAGGGGTTCTTCGGCGGATTCTGGAAGCAGGCGACCTACGCGCTCGTCGGCGTCCCGCTCATGCTCATCATGTCCCGACTGCCGATCGCGTTCTGGAAACGGATCGCCTGGCCCGCGATCATCTTCGCGATCGGGCTGCAGTCGCTCGTCTTCACCCCGCTGGGGATCGACGAGTACGGAAACCGCAACTGGATCGCGATCGGATCGATCAGCGGTCAGCCGTCGGAGTTCGTGAAGCTCGCGCTCGTCGTCTGGCTCGCGGCCGTGCTCGGCCGGAAGAACGACCTGCTGAAGGACTGGAAGCACGCGCTCATCCCCGTCGTGCCGATCGCGGGCGTCGCCATCGGCCTCGTGCTGCTCGGGCGCGACCTCGGGACCGTGCTCATCCTCGCGTCGATCGTCTTCGCCGCGCTGTACTTCGCCGGCGTGCGCTGGCGCGTCCTCATCCCGCTCATCCTCCTGGCCGGCGCGGGAGCAGCCGCCATGGTGGCGACGAGCTCCAACCGCATGAACAGGCTCATGAGCTTCGTGAACCCCGAATGCCTCGACTACGAGGGCGTGTGCTGGCAACCGCTCCACGGGACGTGGGCACTCGCCAACGGCGGGCTCTTCGGTGTCGGGCTCGGGAACTCGGTCGAGAAGTGGGACTGGCTCCCCGCGGCCTCCAACGACTACATCTTCGCGATCGTCGGGGAGGAGCTCGGCCTCGTGGGGGCTGTCGTGCTCCTGCTCATGTTCGTGCTCCTCGCCGTCGCCCTCCTGCGTGTCATCCGCGCCTCGAGCGACCCCTTCGTCCGAACGGCCACCGGTGCCGTGCTCATGTGGCTCATCGGCCAGGCCTTCGTCAACATCGGCGTCGTGCTCCGGGTCTTCCCGGTCCTCGGTGTGCCATTGCCCTTCATCTCCGCCGGTGGCACGGCACTGATCACATCACTCATGGCCGTGGGCGTCGTCCTGTCGTTCGCGCGCCACGAGGCTCGGCGGGCTTCGCTCGTCCAGCAGGGAAGAGGAACACCCCGATGACCACCTATCTCTTCGCGGGCGGTGGCACCGCCGGCCATGTCAATCCGCTGCTCGCGGTCGCCGACGCGCTGACCGCGCGCGACCCCGACGCCACCGTCATCGTGCTCGGGACGGCCGAGGGACTCGAGGCGCGCCTCGTGCCGGCCAGAGGCTACGAGCTCGAGACGATTCCGAAGCTGCCGTTCCCGCGTCGGCTGAACGGCGCCAGCCTCTCCTTCGGCGGCCGGTTCCGCCGCGCGGTGAGCGCGACCACGGAGATCATGACGCGACGCGGCGTGGACGTCGTGGTCGGATTCGGCGGGTACGCCGCGGCCCCGGCCTACGTCGCGGCCCGGCGCGCCGGCGTGCCGCTCATCGTCCACGAGGCCAATGCGCGACCCGGCCTCGCGAACCGCCTCGGTGTGCTGTACACCCGCTACGTCGGTGTCGCGTTCCATGGCACGAAGCTCCGGCACTCGCGGTTCGTCGGGATGCCGCTGCGGCGTGAGATCGAGTCGATCGACCGCGACGCGGCACGGCGGGAGGGGATCGACTTCTTCGGGCTCGATCCGCAGCGGAGGACCCTGCTCGTGACGGGCGGCTCGCTGGGGGCACGCCGCCTCAATACGACGATCTCCGAGTCGGCGCCGGCCCTCGTGGACGCGGGCTGGCAGATCGTGCACATCGTCGGGCGGTCGAGCGAGTTCACGGACCCGGGGATCGAGCACTACCACGTCGTCGAGTACTGCGACCGTATGGAGCTCGCCCTCGCCGTCGCGGACTTCGCCGTGTCGCGGGCTGGGGCCGCGACCGTGAGCGAACTCAGTGCACTCGGGATCCCCGCGGTCTACGTGCCGTACCCCGTGGGCAACGGAGAGCAGCGCTACAACGCGAGCGATTCCGTCCATGCCGGGGGCGCCGTCCTCGTCGCCGACGCCGACTTCCAGCCGACGTGGGTAAGCTCTGTCCTGCTTCCGCTGCTGGAGGACGACGTCCGCGTGCACGACATGGCCGTGCAGTCGCGGCACGCCGGAACCCTGGACGGGAACGCCCGCATGCTCGACCTCATCGACGAGGCCTCTCGCGCCGTCCGCGGTCGGCGCCGCTGACCGACCCGCCCGTCATCAGAAAGAAGAACGTCGTGATCAAGCCTGACTTCTCGATCGAGATCCCCGAGGAACTCGGCGCCGTGCACTTCGTGGGCATCGGGGGATCCGGCATGAGCGGGATCGCACGGCTGTTCCTC
>CAKTZW010000090.1 GCA_934636065.1 uncultured Labedella sp. | reverse complement strand
ACACCGACCCCGCCGCGCTCACCGCGGAGTGGGAACTCGTGTCCGGCGACGCCGCCGACCCCGAGACGCTCAGCGATCTCGCCTTCGCCTGGAAGGCCTGCCGATCCGTCAAGTCGAACGCCATCCTGCTCGCGTCCGGCCAGGCCTCCGTGGGAGTCGGCATGGGGCAGGTGAACCGGGTCGACTCGTGCCACCTCGCCGTCTCGCGCGCGGGAGACCGCGCGAGCGGCTCCGTCGCCGCGTCCGACGCGTTCTTCCCGTTCGCCGATGGACTCCAGGTGCTGATCGACGGCGGTGTGCGTGCCGTCGTGCAGCCCGGGGGCTCCGTGCGCGACGAGGAGGTGTTCGCGGCGGCCCGGGCCGCGAACGTGACGATGTACGTGACGGGGGAGCGGCACTTCTTCCATTGAGCCGGTCCGACGGGGTCCGCACGGTGGACCCCGTCGGCTCGGATAGGCTCGATGGCATGTCCGTCTCCTGGGGCCGTCGCCTCCTCGCCTCCGTCCTCAGCGCCCTCGCCTCCGCCGGTCTCGTCCACCTCGCGATGCTGCTGGCGTTCTGGATCGCCGACAGCTCGAATCCCGCGATCGTCGGCGCGGCCCACCAGTACTTCCTGAGCGCGTCGCTCATCGCGTTCGTCGTCGTGTTCGCGTTCGGGGTCTTCGGTCTGCTGTCCCGCTGGTGGGGTGCTCTCGTCGCGGGCGTCGTCGCGGGCGTCGTCGCGCCGCTCGCCGGCACCTCCATCCAGGTGCTCACCCAGAACGTGCCGGTGGACGACACCTTCCTGCCCTCGATCGCGTCGACGCTGCTCACGGTGAACTTCGGGTTCCTCGTCGCGGCCGTCGCGGTCGTGCCGACCGTCGGTCGCCTCGTGTACCGCGCCGTCGTCGCCGACGACGGCGGACAGTCGACGACCGCGCGCGTCGCGCTCGTGCGGCTGCCGGCGAAGAACCTCGCCGACGGCCAGACCACTCACATCGAGCCGTCGGACATCGACACGGACCTCGCGGACCAGCAGTGGGACGCCTACGTCGCCGCCTTCGCGGAGCACGGCTGGGCGACCCAGGAGGTGCCGTACGCCGAGCGCCTCGCCGACTCCGTCTTCGTCGAGGACGCCGTCGTCGTCATCGACGGTCTCGCCGTCATCGCGCGGTCGGGCAGCGAGGCCCGCCGCGGGGAGACCGACGGCGTCGAGGAGGTGCTCGAGGCCCGCGGCTACGACATCCGCCGCATCATGAGCCCGGCGACGCTCGACGGGGGCGACGTGCTCGTCGTGGGCTCCACCGTGTACGTCGGGCGCTCGAGCCGCACCAACGCCGACGGCATCGCGCAGCTCCGCGCCCTCGTCGCCCCGCGCGGCTTCGACGTCGTCGCGGTCCCCGTCACGCGCGCCCTGCACCTCAAGTCGACCGTGACGGCGTTGCCGGACGGGACGGTCATCGGTCACGAGGACCTCGTCGACGAGTCACGCCTGTTCACGCGGTTCCTGCCCGTGCCGGAGAAGGAGGGCGTCGCAGTCGTGCCGCTCGACGACGAGACGCTCCTCATGTCGGCGGCGGCTCCCGAGACGGCCGAGCTGCTGCGGGAACTCGGCTACGACGTCGTCACCGTCGACATCTCGGAGTTCGAGAAGCTCGAGGGGTGCGTCACGTGCCTCTCGGTGCGACTCGCCTGAGAACCGGACGTTCGTGCGGTCGACTTCGGCCGTTCTCTTGCACAGCACGCCCCGCTGTGAATAGTCTGTAAGGCTGCGTGAAGCGCTCCCGCGAGTGCGTGCGCAGGTCACGAGTCGTCGAACAGGGGAGGGTCACATGAAAACAGTCATCGCGCCGAACACGGGACTGCTCATGCCCTCCGCCCCGGCGGGACCGTCGACGTACCGCCGACCGCGCGCTCCCCGGGTCGGCTAGGGCAGAGCCCCGCCGGCCGAACGCCGCAGTCCTCCTCGTCGCCGGAGCGTGCCCTGCGCACCTCCGACCGCCCGCGTCCCGATCGCCCTCGTCTCGGGCGACGCCCCCTCACGTCCGTTCCGACGTCCGACGTCCCGTCGGCTTCCGCACGCGCAAGGAACACCTCCGTATGCCTGACAGCACCACCCCGTCCACGCCGGCGCGTCGCCCCCTCGGCACCGTCGGAGCGCTCTGGCGCATCTACCCCTGGGCGCGACCGGCGATCCCGAGCATCACGCTCGGCATGGTCGCGGCCCTCGTCGCGGCGCTCGTCGCCCTGTCCATCCCGCTCGTGCTCGAGAACCTCGTCGACAGCGCCCTCGAGACGCGGAACGCGGCGAACATCTGGCCCGCCGTGCTCATCGTGCTCGGACTGGGGGTGCTCGAGGCGGTCATGATCGCACTGCGCCGGTGGTTCGTCCTCACGCCGGGGACCCACGTCGAGGCACGACTGCGGAACTCGTTCTACGAGAAGCTCCAGGACCTGCCCGTCGCCTTCCACGACCGGTGGCAGTCGGGGCAGCTGTTGTCGCGCGCCATGAGCGACCTCAACCTCATCCGTCGCTGGCTCGCCTTCGGGCTCGTCCTCTTCGTCGTCAACTCGGTGACGATCGTGGTCGGCGCCGTCGTGCTCTTCACCTGGAGTCCGCTGCTCGGTGGGATCTTCATCGCGTGCGCCGTCCCGATCTGGATCTACGGGTTCGTGTTCGAGAAGAAGTACTCGCTCATCGCGAGGCGCAGCCAGGACCAGGCCGGCGATCTCGCGACGGCCGTCGAGGAGTCCGTCCACGGCATCCGCGTCCTCAAGGCGTTCGGCCGCGGGAAGTACGCCCTGGACAACTTCGCCCACCAGGCGGAGAGCCTCCGCGGCACCGAGATCGAGAAGGCGAAGGCCATCGCGGGCATCTGGTACTGGCTCCTGCTGCTGCCGGACATCGCATTCGCCCTGTGCCTCTTCGCGGGCGTGTGGCTCGCCTCGACGGGAGAGCTCACGGTCGGGCAGCTGTTCGCGTTCTTCGCGACCGCGGCCATCCTCCGCTGGCCGATCGAGTCCATCGGGTTCCTGCTCGCGATGACGTTCGACACCCGGACGGCGAGCGATCGGTTCTTCGAGGTCATGGACGAGGTGAACACGATCACCGACCCTGCCGAGGCCCTCCACATCGAGGAGCCGCGGGGCCGACTCGTCTTCGAGGACGTGCACTTCCGCTTCCCGGACGCTCCGAGCGAGCAGCCCGACCTTCTCGACGGCGTCTCGCTCGCCCTCGAGCCGGGGGAGACGATGGCCTTGATCGGGATCACCGGGTCGGGCAAGTCCACCATGACGGCCCTCACCACGCGGCTCTACGAGGTCACCGGCGGTCGGGTCACGATCGACGGCGTCGACGTGCGGGACCTGTCCCGCCTCGAGCTGCGGCGCCACATCGCGATGGCGTTCGAGGACGCGACGCTCTTCTCGGCGACCATCCGGGAGAACGTGCTCCTCGGTCGCGACGACGTCGACCCGTATTCGCCCGAGGCGGACGCGATCCTCGAGGAGGCCCTCGACATCGCCCAGGCCGGCTTCGCACGCGACCTCCCGGATGGCGTCGAGACGCGGGTCGGCGAGGAGGGGCTCAGCCTGTCCGGCGGACAGCGCCAACGACTCGCCCTCGCCCGAGCTGTCGCGGCGAAGCCCGCCGTCCTCGTGCTCGACGACCCGCTCTCGGCCCTCGACGTCGACACGGAGGCGCTCGTCGAGGCCGCGCTCCGGAGGATCCTCGCGAGCACGACGGCGCTCATCGTGGCCCACCGGCCGTCGACGGTCATGCTCGCCGACCGCGTGGCCCTGCTCGAGAAGGGCCGCATCACCGCGGTCGGCACCCACAGTGAACTGCTCGCCTCGAGCGAGCACTACCGATTCGTCATCTCGAGTCTCGACGATGACGACGATCCCGTCGCCCCGGCTCCCGCCGACGGCGACGGACGACAGGAGGTCGGGTCATGAGCTCATCATCCGTTCTCGGCGTCAACGGCGAGGAGCGCGACGACTTCTCGAAGGAGGAGTCGCGACAGATCCGGCGCCGCTCCCTGCGGCTGCTCGGATCGCTGCTCGGTCCGCTCAAGGTCCGCGTGTTCTGGACGATGCTCGTCGTCGTCGTGTCGACGGCCGCCCAGGTCGCCGGTCCGGCCCTCATCGCCTTCGGCATCGACGCGGGCCTCCCGGCGGTGCTGGAGCGCGCGGACTGGATGCCCATCGTCCTGATCGTGGCGGCGTACCTCGTGACGGGGTTGATCGGCGCCGTCCTCATCGCCTGGTACACGGTGCTGAGCGCGCGGATCAGCCAAGCGATCCTCATCGACCTGCGCAAGCGCGTGTTCCTGCAGACGCAGCGGCTGAGCCTCGAGTTCCACGAGAGCTACACCTCCGGCCGGATCATCTCGCGGCAGACGAGCGATCTCGACTCGATCAAGGAGCTGCTCGACTCGGGCATCAACCAACTCGTCTCCGGGTTCCTGTACATGACGTTCACGGGCGTCGCGCTGTTCCTGCTGGATTGGACGAGCGGGCTCGTGCTGCTCGTCTCGCTCGTGCCGCTGTTCATCCTGACGCGGTGGTTCCAGAAGCGCTCCCAGTCGGTGTTCCGCGAGACCCGCGTGACCTCCGCTCGTGTGATCGTCCAGTTCGTCGAGACGATGACCGGCATCCGCGCGGTCAAGGCGTTCCGCAAGGAGAAGCGGAACGAGGCGACGTTCGGCGACCTCGTCGAGGACTACCGCAGCGCGAACGCCCGGTCAATCCGGCTCTTCGGGTTCTTCGACCCGGGACTGGTCCTCATCGGGAACGTCACGGTCGCGGCCGTCCTGCTCGTCGGTGGCTTCCGCGTCGTCGACGGCGCCATCGAGATCGGCGCACTGCTCGCCGCCGTCCTCTACACGCGTCGCTTCTTCGACCCCATGGAGGAGATGGCGATGTTCTACAACTCCTACCAGTCGGCCGCGGCCGCACTCGAGAAGATCTCGGGTGTGCTGGAGGAGCGCCCGAGTGTGCCGGATCCGACGAGTCCCATCGATCTGTGGGAGGCGCGCGGCCATGTGTCCTTCGAGGACGTCCGGTTCGCGTACAACGCCGACAGCGTCGTGCTGCCGAACTTCACGCTCGACATCCCCGCCGGCCAGACGATCGCACTCGTCGGCACGACCGGAGCCGGGAAGTCCACGCTCGCGAAGCTCATCTCCCGGTTCTACGATCCGACGGAGGGGCGGGTGCTGCTCGACGGGGTCGATCTGCGGAACCTCCATCCGAAGGACCTGCGCCGCGCCATCGTGATGGTGACGCAGGAGGCCTACCTGTTCTCCGGCACCGTCGCGGACAACATCGCGCTCGGTCGTCCCGGCGCGAGCAGGGAGGAGATCCGTCGCGCGGCCGAGGCGGTCGGCGCCGCCGAGTTCATCGCGGCGCTGCCGAAGGGGTACGACACGGACGTCAACAAGCGGGGCGGTCGCGTGTCGGCCGGTCAGCGTCAGCTGATCTCCTTCGCGCGTGCCTTCCTCGCGGACCCGTCCGTCCTCATCCTCGACGAGGCGACGGCATCGCTCGACATCCCGAGCGAGCGGCTCGTCCAGGAGGCGCTGCAGACCCTGCTCGCCGATCGGACCGCCGTGATCATCGCGCACCGGTTGTCGACCGTCGCGATCGCCGACCGCGTCCTCGTCATGGAGCACGGCCGCATCGTGGAGGACGGTACTCCGGACGCGCTCATCGCGGGTACGGGACGGTTCGCGCGCATGCACGCGGCGTGGCGGGACTCGCTCGTCTGAGCGGCGGAGGCGCGGCGGCGGTCAGGGCAACGACGGACTGTCCGCCGTGCTCCGCCGCTCGGACGGCGCGTCCGCCGACCCCGTGGTGAACCCGTAGACGATGTCCCCGTCGACGAAGGTCGTCCAGTCGTCGCCGCAGCCGAAGAGCGTCGTCGGAAGGGACTCCGGCCACCAGGAATCGTCGAGCGGGACGATCGGCGCGACGGAGGAGTCCTCCGGCTCCCTCTCCACGTCGCACGACCCGTTCTGGAAGCGCGTCGGCGACCGGTACATGAGGATGGCCGATCGATCCACGAGGTCCGTCGTGTAGCGGATGTCGGTCGCATCGTCCGGGACCCACGAGGGCGCCGGGAGCGTGGTGTCCGCGCGGAAGGCGGCGACCTCGGCGTAGGCCGCGCCGGTGGTGGAACCGAAGGCGAGCTGCAATCCGGAGCAGGACGACAGCAGCGATGCGGACGCAACGGCGAGCGCGATGACGGCGGGGACTCGGAGGGAGCGGGGGACCATGACTCCAGCATCGCGAGATCGCCGGTAGCCGTCGTCACCCGTGGGGCTGAACGGAGTCATCCTGCAGCACGAGGTCCGTGCCGCCGCCGTCAGATCCAGGCGTCGCGCGGGATCCGGTATCCGGATGGCGTCTCGACCACGGGGGTGCCCTCCTCGAGGTAGTGCCGCAGCGCCTCCCGCTCCAGACCGCGCGGAGGTGCGCCGCCCGAGCGGATCACGCGCCACCAGGGGACCGCCGACCCGGCGTGCGCCATGACGCGTCCCACGCCGCGCGCGGACCGGGACCCGATGGCGGCGGCGACCGACCCGTAGCTCATGACGTGGCCAGCAGGGATCGCCGCGGCGACGGCGAGCACCTCCTCGACGAAGTCGTCACCGGTTGGAGGGCCGTCGCCCGCGAGTTCGGCCTCATCGCCCACGGCCATGTCGCTCAGAGGGCGAGTTCGGCGATCGTCTCCCCGTAGGACGTCTCGCCGACGGGAACGAACCCGACCCGCAGGAAGAACGCCTCCGGTCCGCTCTCACCCGGTTCGTAGATGACGTCGAGGTGCTGGAAGCCGCGCTTCGTCGCCTCGTCGCGCAGGGCGTCGACGGCGAACGTGCCGATTCCGCGCCCCTGGTCGTCGGCGTCGACGTTGATGCGCCAGAGGATGCTGCGGAACTCCTCCTGCGGCGCGTTCTGATCGAAGTTGCCCTGGATGAATCCGACGACCTCGTCGCCGTCGAGGATCACGCGCTGCCAGCTCGTCTTCGGATCGACGACGGCGGCGGCGACCGAGTAGGAGACCGGCGCGACGAACTGCTCCTGGCCCGGTTTGAGGGTGAGCGCGTTGACCGCGACGATCGTGGACGCCGACAGTTCCTCGAGTCTCAGCTCAGCCATGTCAACAGGCTAGCGGGCGGGGCGGTACCGGCGGAAGGATGTCCTGCGCGAGGGTGGCGGCGGCGCCGCCGATTGTCTCGACATCGAGACATCTCGC
>CAKTZW010000089.1 GCA_934636065.1 uncultured Labedella sp. | reverse complement strand
CAGCGACCCGACGCCGGAGGGGACGTCGGTGGTCGAGCTCGCGCGTTCGAGCGGCGAGGTCGACGCTGCGGACCTCGCCGCCGACCCGACGGCCGTCGTGGTCCCGTTCACCGCGCAGACGCGGATGAGCGGTCTCGATCTCCCCGACGGCACTCGCATCCGCAAGGGCGCCGCGAGCGCCGTGGTGGCGTGGGTCGAGGGCGACGGGACTCCCGGACGCGCCGGCACGGGCGGCACCGGTGGCACGGGCACCGCGGGCGGCATCGGCATCACGGACGGCACGGTCCCGGCGTCACTACGCGCGGCGCTCACCGCGAGCGTCGACGCCGTCTCCCAGTCCGGCGGCACCCCGCTCGTCGTGGCGACCTCGGACGCGAACGGGCGGATGCGCCTGCTCGGCGTCGTCCACCTCAAGGACGTCGTGAAGGACGGGCTCGCCGATCGATTCGCCGAGCTGCGCGCCATGGGCATCCGCACCGTCATGATCACCGGCGACAACCCGCTCACCGCGAAGGCGATCGCCGCCGAGGCCGGCGTCGACGACTTCCTGGCCGAGGCCACGCCGGAGGACAAGCTCGCGCTCATCCGACGCGAACAGGAGGGCGGCAATCTCGTCGCCATGACGGGCGACGGCACGAACGATGCTCCCGCGCTCGCCCAGGCCGACGTCGGCGTGGCGATGAACACGGGCACGTCGGCCGCGAAGGAGGCCGGCAACATGGTCGACCTCGATTCCGACCCGACCAAGCTCATCGACATCGTGCGCATCGGGAAGCAGCTGCTCATCACGCGCGGCGCGCTCACGACGTTCTCGATCGCCAACGACATCGCCAAGTACTTCGCGATCATCCCCGCGATGTTCGCCGGGATCTTCCCCGGGCTCGCGGTGCTCAACATCATGCAGCTGCACTCACCCGCGTCCGCCATCCTGTCCGCGATCGTGTTCAACGCCCTCGTCATCGTCGTCCTCATCCCGCTCGCCCTGCGGGGCGTCGGCTACCGGCCGCTCAGCGCGTCCGCGTTGCTGGGCCGGAACCTGCTCGTCTACGGGCTCGGCGGCGTGGTCGCCCCCTTCGTCGGCATCAAGCTCATCGACCTCGTCGTGAGTCTCATCCCCGGGTTCTGACCCGCGACCCCGCCACACCTCTCGAACCGCCATCTCCTGGAAGAAGACCACCGTCATGAGTGCCTCCCGAACCACCGCGCGACAGCTGGGTGTCGCCGTCCGCGCCCTCCTCGTGTTCACCGTCGTGCTGGGAGTCGGCTACCCGCTCGTCGTGACGGGGATCGCGCAGGTCGCGTTCCCCGGCCGGGCGAACGGCTCGATGCTGAACGTCGCGAGCGAGGGCGACCCCGTCGGCTCGGCCCTCATCGGGCAGTCGTTCACGGACGCCGACGGCGCTCCCCTTCCGGAATGGTTCCAGTCCCGACCGTCGGCCGCCGGCGACGGGTACGACGCGGCCGCGTCGAGCGGCAGCAATCTGGGTCCCGAGAACGCCGACCTCGTGCAGGCCGTGGAGGACCGACGTCTCGCGATCGCGGAGTTCGAGGGAGCCGACCCGCGCGACGTGCCCGCCGATGCGCTCACCGCCTCGGCCTCCGGCCTCGACCCGCACATCAGCCCCGCGTATGCGCTCCTGCAGGTGCCGAGGGTCGCCGCCGAGCGCGGCCTCTCCGAGTCGAGCGTCGAGGACCTCGTCGACTCTATGATTCAGGGGCGTGACCTCGGGTATCTCGGCGAACCCACCGTCAACGTCCTGGAACTCAACATCGCCGTCGCCCGGCTGGAGGGGTAGCGCATGACGCGAGGGCGGTTGCGGGTCCTCCTCGGGGCGGCGCCGGGAGTCGGCAAGACGTACACGATGCTCGAGGAGGGCCGCCGTCTGCGGTCCCTCGGCAAAGACGTGGTCGTCGCGGTCGTCGAGACCCACGGACGCGCGGCGACCTCCGCGATGGCCGTCGGCCTCGAGCACGTGCCGCGCCGGAGCACCGTGCACCGGGGCGTCACCCTCACGGAACTCGACCTCGACGCCGTGCTCGCACGGCGACCGGCGGTCGCCCTCGTGGACGAGCTCGCGCACGACAACGCCCCGGGCTCGCGCCACGCGAAGCGGTGGCAGGACGTGCAGGAACTCGTGGAGGCGGGGATCTCGGTCATCACGACCGTCAACGTCCAGCACATCGAGTCCCTCGGCGGCGTCGTCGAACAGGTCACGGGGGTCCGGCAGCGGGAGACGGTCCCCGACGCCGTCGTCCGCGCCGTCGACCAGGTCGAGCTCGTCGACCTCACTCCCGCCGCCCTCCGTGACCGCCTCGCGGAGGGGAACGTGTACCCGGCCGAACGGATCGATGCGGCCCTGTCCAACTACTTCCGGCTCGGCAACCTGACCGCGCTGCGCGAGCTCGCCCTCCTCTGGCTGGCGGACGAGGTCGACAGCGCCCTCAAGCGCTACCGCGCCGAGCACGGCATCGACGGCCGCTGGGACGCCCGGGAGCGTGTCGTCGTGACGCTCACGGGAGGTCCGGAGGGGGAGACGCTGCTGCGACGGGGGGCGCGCATCGCCGCGCGCTCGGCCGGGGGCGAGCTCCTGGCCGTCCACGTCGTGAGCCAGGACGGGCTCAGCGCCCGGCATCCCGAGGCCCTCGCGGAGCAGCGCGTGCTCGTCGAGTCCCTCGGCGGCAGCTTCCACGAGGTGGTGGGCGACGACGTCCCGCGCACGCTCGTCGAGTTCGCGCGGTCCGTGAACGCGACGCAGGTCGTGATCGGAGCGAGCCGCCGCAGCCGGCTGACCGCGGCGTTCACCGGTCCGGGGATCGGCGCGACCGTGATCCGCGAGTCCGGTGACATCGACGTGCACATCGTCACGCATGCGGCCGCGGCCGGCCGGTTCGCGCTCCCGCGCCTCGGCGGGGGGCTGACCCTCCGACGACGCGTCGCCGGGCTCCTGCTCGCTCTCCTCGCCGGTCCGCTCGTCACGTGGCTGCTCGTCTCGCTCCGCAGCGAGGAGTCGATCACGAGCGACGTGCTGTCGTACCAGTTGCTCGTCGTCGTCGTCGCCCTCGTCGGCGGCATCTGGCCGGCGCTCTTCGCCGCCGTGCTCTCAGGCCTCACACTCGACTTCTTCTTCATCGAACCGCTCTACACGGTCACGATCGCCGACCCCCTGCACGCGTTCGCGATCATCCTGTACGTGCTCAACGCCGTCCTGGTGAGCTACGTCGTCGACCAGGCGGCGCGTCGGTCGCGCGCGGCGCGGCGCTCGGCCGCGGAATCGCAGCTCCTCGCGACCACAGCGGGGAGCGTGCTGCGCGGCGAGGACGCTCTGCAGGCGCTCGTGAGCCGCACGCGCGAGGCCTTCGGGCTGACGGGGGTGCGGCTCGTGGCCGAGGGATCCGCCCTCGTGACGGACGGGGAGCCGACGCGCGACGAACGCTTCGACTCGGTTCGCGTCGGGGAGCGGGCGGTCCTCGAGCTGCACGGCCGGGTGCTCGACGCCTCCGAGCGGAGACTGCTCGCCGTCGTCGCCACGCAACTCGACGCGGCCCTCGAGCACCGCGCGCTCCGAGCGACCGCCGACGAGATCGGTCCGCTCGCCGAGGCGGATCGGGTGCGCAGCGCGCTCCTCTCCGCCGTCAGCCACGACCTCCGGCGCCCGCTCGCCTCCGCGATCACCGCGGTCGGCGGACTGCGGTCGACGGACGTGGAACTGAGTCCGGCGGAACGCGAGGAGCTGCTGGCCACGGCGGACGAGAGCCTCGGCTCCCTCGCCGCCCTCGTCGGCGACCTCCTCGACGTGAGCCGGCTGCAGGCCGGGGCTCTCGCGATCGTGCTGGGGGACGTCGACGTCCACGAGGTGGTCCTCGCGGCGCTCGACGAACTGGGGCTCGGCCCCGCCGACGTCGAGCTCGACCTCGCCGCCGAACTCCCGCTCGTGTCGGCGGACTCGGCCCTGCTCGAACGCGTGGTCGTCAACATCCTCGCCAACGCGGTCCGGTTCTCGCGCGACGGACGCCGGGTCCGGATCGCGACGAGCGTCTTCGCCGGCACCGTGCAGCTCCGGGTGATCGATCACGGTCCCGGCGTGGCCCGGGAGCGCCGCGACGAGATCTTCCTGCCGTTCCAGCGGCTCGGCGACACCGACAACCTCACCGGCCTCGGGCTCGGCCTCGCCCTCTCGCGGGGGCTGGCCGAGGGGATGGGAGGATCGCTCGAGGCCGACGACACCCCGGGCGGCGGTCTCACCATGGTCGTCTCGCTCGCCGCGGTGGGCGGAGCACCGCGGACGGACGAGTGAGGACGGACGAGTGAGGACGGACGAGTGAGGACGGAAGAGTGAGGACGGACGAGTGAGGACGGACGAGTGAGGACGGACGAGTGAGGATCCTCATCGCCGACGACGACCCGCAGCTGCTGCGTGCCCTGCGGGTGACTCTCGGCGCACGCGGGTACGAGGTCCTCACGGCGCCGGACGGGACGGCGGCGGTGAACGCGGTCATCGAGCACCACCCCGACCTGCTGCTGCTGGATCTCGGCATGCCCGGGCTGTCGGGCGTCGAGGTCATCGCGGCGGTGCGCGGCTGGTCGACGATGCCCATCCTCGTGGTGTCCGGACGCAGCGACGCGAGCGACAAGGTCGACGCGCTCGACGCCGGCGCGGACGACTACGTCACCAAGCCGTTCGTCATCGACGAGCTCCTGGCACGCGTCCGCGCCCTCACCCGCCGCTCGGCGTCGACGCCGTCGAGCGAGCCCGTCGTCGTCTTCGGCGACGTGACGGTCGATCTCGCCGCCCGCGCGGTGCTGCGTGCGGGACCGGAGGATGCGGGGCCGGAGGGCGCGGGGCCGGAGGGCGATCCGGGCGACGCATCCGGGGTCCTCGGCGGCCCCGCGCGGCCCGTCCGGCTCACCCCGACGGAGTGGAAGATCCTCGAACTGCTCGCCCGCAACGTCGGTCGGCTCGTCACGCGCGAGGAACTGCTCACCGAGATCTGGGGTCCCCACCACACGGGCGACAGCGGCTACCTCCGTCTCTACGTCGGCCAGCTGCGCAAGAAGCTCGAGCCGCGGCCCTCCGAGCCCCGCTTCCTCCTCACGGAACCGGGGCGCGGCTACCGCCTCGTCGCCTCGACGTCCTGACCGTCCACCCCGGACCGACGCGTCACCCGGCGCGGCCGCGGGTGCCGGGCTTCCCGTCGAAGTCGTGACTCCACCTCCGTTTCCACAGGGCGGCCACCGTCCGGCGGTCGATCGGCCGCGGAGGGGATTACGGTGGCGGGCGACGTCGGATGCCCGGGGACACCGAGCCGACCAGGATGGAAGGGGAGGTGTGGTCGGTGTCTGACGTGTTCGGGCGGAATCTCGGCGACGATCGCCTCGAGGCGGAGATCTCGACCGCGCTCGCCGAGCGCGTGCACCGCCGCGCTCGGCTCGGTCTCTGGAGTAGTCGCATCGCGCTCGCCGCGGCGAGCGTACTGGCGGTCGTGGCTCTCGCCGTCCTCGTGCTCGAGGTGGGACGAGGGGCCGGCCCCGTGCTCGGACTGTCGATGACCGCCGTGGCCGCGGTCGTCGCGGCGGCCGCCGCGGTGGTCGCGCGCACGACCGGCGCGCGCACGAAGCGGCTCCTCGCCTCGTCCGCGCCCGAGGGCGGCGTCGTCCTCGGGCTCTCCTCGGCGGGAGTCCACCTCGCCCACCTCCCGCTGCTCGAGTGGTCGGCGGTCACCGCCCTCTGCGTCTCGGACACGACGGCATCGCGTCACCGCAACGTCGTGGTCGGGGTCGCGGTGCACGACGTCGGAGCGGCTCGCGCCCGCGTGATCGACGCCCGGCTGACGCATCTGGTCCGCCCGTTCCCCCGACGCGGCCCTCTCCTCCGGCGGATCACCGACTCGGACACGCCGGGATTCCTCACGGTCGAGCTGTCCGACCTCCTCGACGCGGCGACCATCGCGACGGCCGTCCGGCGACTCGAGACCGAGACCACGCGCCGCGGCATCCCCTTCCGACGGGTGGACGACAGTCGCCGGCTCGTGGCGGTGCTCCGCGAGCACTCCGCGACGGTGGCGCCGGACCCGGACCCGAACCTCAATCCGGACGGGCGGCGGGGGCGGCGGGCGCGGCGTCACGATCGGCACGGCGGCCGGGCCTCCGTGTAGCGTCGTGGCATGCAGACCCTGACCTACGGCGACCACACGGTCCTCCTCGTCGACGACCTCGGTGGCGCGCTCTCGACTCCGGACGACGCGACAGCGCTCCTCGAGGAGGCGTTCGCCGAGCATGCCTCGGTGGTGGCCGTCCCGGCGGCGCGGTTCGATCCGCTCTTCTTCGACCTCAGCACCGGGCTCGCCGGCGAGTTCCTGCAGAAGTTCGTCACCTATCGCGTCGCCGTCGCGATCGTCGGCGACCTCACGGACACCATCGCCGGGAGTGCCGCACTGTCGGCGTTCGTCGTCGAGTCGAACCGAGGGGCTCACGTCTGGTTCGTGCCCGACGTCGCCGCCGTCGAGTCGCTCGTCGGGCGCCTCGACCCGCGCTGATCGGGCCATCGTCCGCCGCTCCAGCGCTTGTGCGTGGATCGGCGCCCTCCTACGATCGTTCGACATCGTGTAGCTTCGCGACGCCCGGCGACGGCTCGCGCCGACGAACGGGGACCGCGTGAGAACCAGTCAGCAGTTGTTGCGGCGGAAGCCGATCACCGCGCCCGCCGCGCAGCCGGGCGGCCTCACCCGCAACCTCAGCACGTTCCAGCTCACGATGTTCGGAGTCGGCGCCACGGTCGGCACCGGCGTCTTCTTCGTCATGCATGAAGCGGTGCCCGACGCCGGCCCCGCTGTCGTCGTCGCCTTCCTCCTCGCCGGGCTCGCGGCCGGGCTGTCCGCGCTCTGCTACGCGGAGATGGCCTCGGCGGTCCCGGTGTCGGGGTCCACGTACTCCTACGCCTACGCGACGCTCGGCGAGATCGTCGCGATGGGTGTCGCGGCGTGCCTGCTGCTCGAATACGGGGTGTCGACGGCCGCTGTCGCCGTCGGATGGAGCGACTATGTCGATCTCCTGATCTCGAACCTCTCTGGCGTCGGGATCCCCGACGCCCTCGAGGGCGGTCCGTTCGAGGGCGGGATCATCAACCTGCCGGCGGTCGTGCTCGTCGCGATGTGCGCCGTCCTGCTCATCCGCGGCGCGGGGCCGGTGATGCGCTCGTCCACCAGCTGGAACTGGGCGTTGGAGCCGGGGCGGTTGATGGCGCCGG
>CAKTZW010000088.1 GCA_934636065.1 uncultured Labedella sp. | reverse complement strand
ATCCTCGGCGCCCGGTTCATCGAGGAGCAGCCCTACACCCCGCCGTCCCGGTTCAGCCCGTGACGGCAGAGAGGTAGATCGTGTACGAGGGCATCGTCCAGGAACTCATCGACGAATTCGGCCGGCTCCCCGGCATCGGACCGAAGTCGGCGCAGCGGATCGCGTTCCACATCCTGCAGACCGAGACGTTCGACGTCTCGAGACTCGCCGAGCTTCTCGTCGAGGTGCGCGAGAAGGTCCACTTCTGCGAGATCTGCGGCAACGTCGCCGAGGAGGCGACCTGCTCCATCTGCCGCGATCCGCGTCGCACGCCGACCCTCATCTGCGTCGTGGAGGAGGCGAAGGACGTCGTCGCCATCGAGCGCACCCGGGAGTTCCGCGGCCTCTACCACGTGCTCGGCGGGGCCATCAGCCCCATCGACGGCATCGGACCGGACGAGCTGCGCATCCGCCAGCTGCTGCAGCGGCTCGCCGACGGCACCGTCGAGGAGGTCATCATCGCCACCGACCCGAACCTCGAGGGCGAGGCGACGGCCACCTACCTCAGCAGACTGCTGCAGACCCTGCAGATCCGCGTCACGCGACTGGCCTCGGGGCTCCCCGTCGGCGGCGATCTCGAGTACGCGGACGAGGTGACGCTCGGTCGAGCGTTCGAGGGTCGCACGGTCGTCACCGGCTGACCGGGCGGTCGCCCACCGGGTCGTCGTCACATGGCCGGCCGGTCATCCGCCGAACCATACAATGGTGACCGGGCCCCGCCCGTCATCCCAGCCAGGAGTCATCCCGTGAGTCTCATCGTGCAGAAATACGGCGGGTCGTCCGTCGCCGACGCCGAGAGCGTCAAGCGCGTCGCGAAGCGCATCGTCGAGACCCGCAAGGCCGGACACGACGTCGTCGTCGCGGTCTCCGCCATGGGCGACACGACCGACGAGCTGCTCGACCTCGCCCACCTCGTCACGCCGTTGCCCGAACCGCGGGAGCTCGACATGCTCCTGTCCGCGGGTGAGCGCATCTCGATGGCGGTGCTCGCGATGGCCATCAAGGGCATGGGGTACGAGGCCCAGTCCTTCACCGGCAGCCAGGCTGGCATGATCACGGACGCGCACCACGGAGCGGCGCGCATCGTCGACGTGACACCAGTCCGGGTGCGGAAGGCTCTCGATGCCGGCGCGATCGCGATCGTCGCCGGGTTCCAGGGATTCAACCGCGACACCATGGACATCACGACCCTCGGCCGCGGCGGCTCCGACACGACCGCCGTCGCCCTCGCGGCGGCCCTCGACGCGGACATCTGCGAGATCTACACCGATGTCGACGGCATCTTCACCTCGGACCCGCGCGTGGTCCCGAAGGCGCACAAGATCGACACGATCACGAGCGAGGAGATGCTGGAGCTCGCGGCGGCCGGGGCGAAGGTCCTCTACATCCGGGCCGTCGAGTACGCCCGCCGGCACGGCGTGACCCTGCACGTGCGCTCGTCGTTCAGCAACAACGAGGGAACCCTCGTGATCAACCCGAAAGAGGGTGAGACAGTGGAACAGCCCATCGTCACCGGGGTCGCCATCGACCTCAGCGAGGCCAAGATCACCGTCGTCGGCGTCCCCGACGTCCCCGGCAAGGCCGCGCAGATCTTCAAGATCATCGCGCGCGCCGACGCGAACGTCGACATGATCGTGCAGAACGTCTCGGCGGCGGCGACCGGCCTCACGGACATCTCCTTCACGCTCCCGAAGTCCGAGGCGCAGTCCGTGCTGACGGCGCTCCGGAACGAGCGCGAGGACGTCAAGTTCGCGTCGCTCCAGCACGACGACCAGATCGGCAAGCTCGCGCTCGTCGGGGCGGGGATGCGCACCAACACCGGCGTCTCCGCGCGGCTGTTCGAGTCGCTCTACGACGCCGGCATCAACATCGACATGATCTCCACGAGCGAGATCCGCATCTCGGTCGTGACGCGCGCCGACACGATCGCCGAGGCTGCTCGCGCTGTCCACACGGCGTTCGGGCTCGACGGCGAGGTCGACGCCGTCGTCTACGCCGGCACGGGCCGCTGAGCGACGAGAGCTGAAGGAAGGAAGCGCCATGGGAGACGGGATGCGCGTCGGAGTCGTCGGAGCCACCGGGCAGGTGGGGAAGGTCATGCGTCGTCTCCTCCTCGAGCGGGGGTTCCCCATCGAGGAGATCCGGTTCTTCGCGACGAGCCGCTCGGCGGGTCAGGTGCTGACGTTCGGCGACCGCGACGTCGTCGTCGAGGACGTCGAGACGGCGGATCCGACCGGACTCGACATCGCGCTCTTCTCGGCCGGTGCGACGGGTTCCCGTGCCCACGCGCCGCGCTTCGCCGCCGCGGGAGTCACGGTCATCGACAACTCGAGCGCCTGGCGCATGGACCCTGACGTCCCGCTCGTGGTGAGCGAGGTCAATCCGCACGCGATCGCCGAGGCGCGCAAGGGGATCATCGCGAACCCCAACTGCACGACGATGGCGGCCATGCCGGTGCTGAAGGTGCTCGATGCGGAGGCCGGACTCGAACGCCTCATCGTCAGCACCTACCAGGCCGTCTCCGGGTCCGGCCTCGCCGGGGCGGAGGAGCTCGCCACCCAGGCGCGAGCGGCGACGGAGCAGGACCTGCTCGGGCTCGTGCACGACGGCGCCGCCGTCAGCATTCCCGATCCCGCGGTCTACGCCCGTCCCATCGCGTTCGACGTCATCCCGCTCGCGGGCTCGATCGTCGACGACGGGGAGCGTGAGACGGACGAGGAGAAGAAGCTCCGCAACGAGAGCCGCAAGATCCTCGAGCTGCCCGGGCTGCTCGTCTCGGGGACGTGCGTGCGCGTCCCCGTGTTCACCGGTCACTCCCTGTCGATCAACGCCGAGTTCTCCTCGGCCCTCTCGCCCGAGCGGGCCGAGGAGCTGCTGGCCGCCGCACCCGGCGTCGCGCTGAGCGACGTCCCCACGCCGCTGCAGGCGGCCGGGAGCGACCCGTCGTACGTCGGCCGGATCCGCACCGACCAGAGCGTCCCCGGCGGCCGCGGGCTCGCTCTCTTCATCTCCAACGACAACCTCCGCAAGGGAGCGGCGCTCAACGCCGTGCAGATCGCCGAAGTCATCGCCGCGAAGCAGCCGGCGGCGTGATCGTGTCCGGCGGGACGCCCGCCGGGCCCGTTGCTACTCTCGACCCATGGCTCGAGTGACGGCGCACGTGGACGGAGTCGTCGCTCAGCGGCTCGAGCGCAGCGTCTTCCGGATGCAGATGCTCGCGGCCACGTCGGTGCTCGCACTGACCGTCGTGGCCTACGTGTTCCTGCCCGTCGGCGTCACCAACGCGTTCTACGTGACGGGGCTCGGCATCATCTTCGCGGCCACGGCCATCGCCGCCGCGGTTCCCTGGGCACGAGTGCCGCACAACACGATCGCGATCGTGCCGCTGCTCGACATCGCCGCCATCATGTTCGTGCGGGAGGGGCAGCCGGCCACAGCGGCGAGCCTCTTCTTCGTCTTCCCCATCTTCTGGCTCGCGAGCCACTTCTCCGCGTGGATCGCCGTCCTCGGGCCGGGGTTGTGCTCCCTCCTCCTGTGGATGTCGATCTGGTGGCGTGGCGAAGCCCTCACCGTCTCGAACGTGCCGACGCTCTTCGTCCTCCCCATCACGTTCATGTTCCTCGCGACGGCGGCGTACCAGGCCGCCCGCCGCGGTGCCGCCCATCGGATCCTCCTGCAGCAGCAGGCCCGCCTCCTCGAAGGCGCCATATCGGGAGTGCGTCGCCAGCAGGAGACCCTCGACGAGATCATCAACGCCGTGACGTTCGGCGTCATCGGCTACGACGACCGCGGCAACGTCGTGCTCGTCAACCAGGCCCACCGGGCCCTCATGGAGCCGTTCGGAGACCTGAACGACGCGCTCGTTCAGGAGCGCGTCTACCTTCCCGACCGCGTCACGCCGATCCCCGAGAGCCGACGGCCCTACCGGCGGGCCATGCGCGGCGAGGTCTTCGACAACGAGATCATCTGGCAGGGGCGGCCGGGGGAACGGCGCATCGCGCTCGCCGTGTCGGCCCGCCAGTTGCTCGACGACGACGGCGAGAGCCAGGGCTGCATCATCGTCACGCGCGACGTCACGCCGGAACTCGCCGCCGTCGGGGCACGCGACGACTTCGTCGCCTCGGTGTCGCATGAGCTGCGCACCCCCCTCACCTCCGTCCTCGGCTACCTCGACCTCGTCGTCGACAACCCCGGCATCGACGATGAATCACGCCGCCTCGTCGGCATCGCCCTCGACAACTCCGAGCGGCTCCTCCAGATCGTGAGCGACCTGCTCGTCACGGTGAGCGGCGACTCGCACCGCTTCGTCATGCACTTCGCCGCGTGCGAGATCACGGAAATCGCCGCGCAGTCGATCGAGGCGGCGCGCGTCGCCGCGAGCGCGCGCGGGATCACCCTCGACGTGCGCTCGGGCGGCGACATCGTCGTCATGGGCGACGGCTTCCGGCTCCGCCAGGTGATGGACAATTTCGTGTCGAATGCGATCAAGTACAACAACGATGGTGGCTCCGTCATCGTGACGGTCACGGACGCGGGTCGGAACGCGCGCATCACCGTCCGCGACACCGGCCGCGGCATGCGGCCGGACGAGCAGGAGCGGCTCTTCGAACGGTTCTACCGGGCGGATTCCGTGCGGCAGACCTCGATCCACGGCACGGGGCTCGGCCTCAACATCGCTCGCGAGATCATCGAGGAGCACGGCGGGTCCGTGGCCGTGGAGAGCGAGCAGGGGGTCGGGACGACGTTCACCGTCACCCTTCCGAAGGAACGACGCGGAACGGCAACAGCCATCGCGAGACAGGATCGGAGCGGTCATGATTCTTGACACGAGCACCCTCATGGTGATGAGCGCACTCGTGACGATCCTCGCCGGGGCGTCGTTCATCCTCAACACGTCGATCCAGCGCATCGACATCGTGTCGCGGCTCTGGACCGTCGGGTTCACGAACGGCATGCTCGCCGCCCTGGCCTTCGGGTTCGACGCCATCGCGCCGGGGCTCTGGCTCACCGTCGCGATCGGCAACGCCGCGATCGTCGCCGCCATCGGATTCGTGTGGGCGGGATGTCGCGCCTACAACGGCCGGAAGCCCTGGCTCCTCGCCGTGGTGGTCGTGACCGTCGCGGTCGCGCTCGCCGTCGCGCTCCGCGGACCCGACGGCGGCGAATGGGCCGGTGGCGCCGAGATGCTCGCCGGGGTCGCCCTCTTCGCCCTCTTCGCCGGCGTCGAGGGGCTCACCGGGCAGATGCGCTCGCGGGTCAACGCGCGGTCCCTCGCCGTCGTGATGATCGTCGTCGCCGCGTTCTACGCCGCTCGATGCGCCGTCTTCCTCCTCTACGGGCCGTACAGCGACATGTTCCGCACGTACTTCGGCACCGACCTCGCCACCTTCGTCACGATCCTCCTCATGATCTCCTCGTCGGTCGCGATGACGAGCCTCCAGGTGGAGCGCTCCTTCGCGGGCGGCGCGAGCCTCGCCGGTCGCGGCGGTCGTCGCGTCTTCACCCTCGGCGTGCTCGCGAACGACTCGTTCGACGAGGGGGCGCGGGATCGGATCGACCGGGCGAGGCGCCGGTCGAGCTCCGTGGCGCTCCTGCTCATCCGCATCGACGGCCTGAAGGAGATCAACACGGCGTTCGGCCGCGGGGCGGGGGACGTCGCTCTGCAGACCGTGGCGAACGTGCTGCGCGACGTGACGCCGACCTCGTCGATCCTCGGACGTCAGGAGGTCGCGAACTTCGGGGTGCTCGTGATGGTGTCGGAGCCGCAGGCGACGCGGGAGATCGCCGAGGCCGTGCTGGCCGAGATCACGGAGGCGCGGGTCGAGGGCACGAGCGACATCCGGTTGAGCGCTTCCATCGGCGTCGCCGACAGCTTCACCGTGCCGTTCGACTTCGACAAGCTCCGGGACGCAGCCCTCGGTGCGCTCGAGAGGGCGAAGGCCGCGGGCGGCAACAGGGTCGAGGCCGCGGTGCAGACGCAAGCCGTCCCGCGCCGCATCGATCGGACCCGCACCGCTCTCGACTGAGGCGCCGATCGCCGGGAGCGGCGAGGGAGTCAGCTCGGGGCGATCGCGATCGTCAGGGTGTCTGTCGCCGTCTGCTTCGCATACTCCGCGGACGTCGGCGTCGTCTGGAGCAGGAGCTCGTAGGTGATCGTGAGCTGGACGTACCGTGCGGCCTCGTCCACGGGCGGGAGCACGAAGCTCTGGCCGTAACTGTACGGCGCCGAGATGAAGTAGCCGGGGGCGACGTTGGCCTCGTCCGTCAGGGGCTCGGGGGAGGGGAGCGCTCCGTCGTCCCCGCGGACGGCCGTCACGACCGACACCGTCGAGAGGTACACCCGGTTCTTCCCTCCCTCGAGCGCGGCCGCGGCGGAGAAGCTCAGCGGCTTGTTGGCGTCCGCGGTCCACTGGTCCATGGAGAGGGTCGACCAGTAGTCCACCGTGAGGGTGATGTTGCCGGCCGTCAGGCGGCGCTCGGTGCTCCCCGTCGCGAGCTCGTTGACGACGCTCTCGACGGTCTGCTCGGGCGTCGGCACGAGATCGCTCGGCGTGGGGGTACCCGTCGCGGAGACCTGCCACGGCGGGGTGCCGCACGCCGCGAGCGAGAGGGCGATGGCCACAGCCGCCGCGGTGGTCGCGAGTCTCCGGTAGCGCATGGCTCCATATTGGCATCGGGACCCGTGCGAGACGACGGCTTCTTCGCGAGACGACGCCGACGCCGTCGCGCCGGATGGGAACGCGTGCCCGCTTGCGCAGATGGTGCGGAGATCTTGAGCCGATCCTGAGGATAATCAGCAGCCGCCCCCGCGGGACTACTGAGGGAACCGGTATTTACTGATCTCAGAACGCACGAGGGATCGTGCGGGACATCTAGCACACATCCACAGACCGGCAGCGGAAGGAGACGGCCATGGACGCAGACACCCGAGTCCAGAATCCATCGGCGCATCGTCATTCCCGCCCAACCGGATCCCCACGCGTCGGGGGGACCTCGGCACGACCCGATCTCGATGAATTCGCGAGCGACTTCATCGAGAGTGTCGAGGCCCTCCCGACGTATCGCCCCACCGTGGGCTGCATCATCCCCGCGTACAACGAGGAGGAGTCGATCGCCGGCGTGCTCGACTCGCTCCTCCAGCAGACCCGACTGCCCGACGTCATCCACGTGATCGTCAACAACACGACGGACGCCACGGTCGAGTTCGCGAGCCACTACGC
>CAKTZW010000087.1 GCA_934636065.1 uncultured Labedella sp. | reverse complement strand
GATCATGCCGTCCCGTATTCGTGTCTTCACGGTGCCGAGCGGCACCCCGAGCATCTCCGAGACCTCGCTGTGGCTGTAGCCGCCGTAGTAGGCGAGCGTGACAGCCTCGCGCTGGAGGTCGGTGAGACCGCCGAGGGCTCGTTCCACCCGTTCGTTCTCGATGCGCAGCTCCGCCGTCTCCGCGACGCTGTCGTAGTTCACGGCGTGGTCCCGGATCCCCACTCGGAGGTCCCGCTCCCTGCTGGCTTGCGATGCGCGCACGCGATCGACGGCTCGGCGATGCGCGATCGTCATGACCCAGGTGGTCACTCCCCCCTTGTTCGGAGCGTAACGCGGAGCGGTTTGCCACAGCTCGACGAAGATCTCCTGCGTCACTTCTTCCGACTGGGACGGGTCGACGAGGACACGGCGGACGATCGCGAAGACCCGGGGGGCGAGGCGGTCGTAGAAGTCGGAGAAAGCAAGCTGATCGCCACCGGCGATGAGGGAGACGAGTCGCTGCAGCTCCGCCGCGGCCGTCTCGGCCGACTGCTTCTGCTGGGCTCGCGCCTCGGTGCTCGTCTCTTCGCTCGCCACATCCCCAAGCATGCCAAACAATCCCGAGAAGTCCGGCATCCACTCGCCCGCCGCAGCGGGACCGTTACGCGAACGTGGTGGAGCGGCGGCGAGGGTGAGCACGGTCGTTCCTTCCCGAGTGCCGTCTCGCCGGATGATCCGCGGCGGACCGAGAGAGCGGGTGGTCCGCGGAGCCGGAGGCGTCCTCGACGAGTGTTCGCCGCCACTATGCGATCGGGTTGGTCCGTGCTCCGGCGAGTATTCCACGGCGATCGACATCCCGCAGTCGCTTAAAGGAAGCACCTGGTCCGCTCCCACGAAATCTCGTCCAATCCCCAATCCCTCCGCCGAGGGGTTCCGAATGCCTGATCGAGAGCCGCGACAGAGCGGCAGCTCAGCCGGCGCACCGTCGGCCCCAATCACAAGGAGTGTTCTCATGCGAGTGAAGAAGCGCAATCTCATGGCCGTCCTGTCCATCAGCGCCGTCGCGGCGTTCGGCCTCACGGCCTGTTCGACGGGCACCTCGTCGGGCGACGCCGCGAGCGAGGAGCCCTCGATGAGCGAGGAGTCGACCTCGCCGAGTGCCGAGGAGATGGACCCCGCGATGAACCTCGTCGGGCCCGGCTGCGCCGACTACGCCGAAGCCGTCCCGGATGGCGACGGATCGGTCGCCGGCATGGCGGAGGACCCGGTGGCCGTCGCCGCCTCGAACAACCCGCTGCTCACGCAGCTCACGGCAGCCGTCTCCGGTGAGCTGAACCCCGACGTCAACCTCGTCGACACGCTCAACGGCGGCGAGTTCACGGTCTTCGCGCCCGTCGACGACGCCTTCGCCGCGGTCGACGCCGCCACCATCGAGGCCCTGAAGTCGGACGCCGACCTCCTCACGAGCATCCTGACCTACCACGTGGTTGAGGGCCAGCTCGCTCCCGACGCGGTCGTCGGTGAGCAGGCCACCGTGCAGGGCGGCATGCTCGAGGTCACCGGCGAGGGCGACTCGCTCATGGTCAACGACGCCAACGTCATCTGCGGCGGCGTGACCACCGCCAACGCGACGGTCTACCTCATCGACGGCATCCTCATGCCGCCGGCCGAGTAGGCAAGCGGTTCCGGACAGCACGGACAACACCCTGGAAGCGGTCACGGCTCTCGCCGTGACCGCTTCCGCCGTCTCCGGACGACGGCGCGGATGTTCCCACGTCCGGGCCGCTCCGGCAAGACCTGAGCACTACTCGAATTGGTCCTAGCCCTGTCCCCCATCGGGGGGACATACTGTGTGTCACGCACGCGTGCGCAGCGCCCCGGGGAGCCGCGCCGCTTCGTTCAGACAACACGGACACGGAAGCAGCCCATGAGAGCCACGAAACGACTCCTCGCCGCGATCGGCCTCACCGCCCTCGTCGCCGGATCCACCCTTGCAGGGACGAGCGCCGCAACCGCCGCCGATGCCTGTGGTTCGATGCGTCTCGACGTCTTCCAGTCCGTCAATCCCGACTCCGCGCAATCGCTCCTCACCGCGAGCCAGCGCGAGGCCACGAGAGCCGCCGAGGTGTGGGGGTTCAGCGAGCAGCGTGGCACCGTCTTCGAGGCGTCGAGCCATGCGCGAGCAGGACTCGTGCCGGTGTACCGCCTGTATCAGGACGAACGCTTCGTCTGGATTCCCGAGAAGAGCGGCTCTCGCGAACTCGAACGAGCCCAATCGATCCATGGCTGGGATCGTCAGAAGATCGACTTCTGGGCCTCGCCGACCGTGCTCGAGTGCGGCGTCGGCGTGCACCGCCTCTGGAACGAGGAGCGTCAGACCTTCCGGATGGAGGTCGATCGCGAACGGATCGACGCGCTCGTGGCCGACGGGTGGCGCGACCAGGGCGCTCGGTTCTGGGTGGCCACGGAGGACGACGACTCCACGCCGACACCGACGCCCACGCCGACTCCCACGCCGACACCGACACCGACACCGGCACCGGCACCGACGGACCCGGCACATCCCGGCGACGGCGACGGCGTGTTCTCCCTCGCGATCATTCCGGACACCCAGCTGGAGGTCGGGGGGTCGACCCGATTCGCTCAGCGCAACGAATGGCTCGTCGAGAACAGGGACCGCCTCGACCTTCGCTACGCGCTCCACACCGGGGACGTGACGAATTGGGGCGAGGTGGATCCCTCGCAGTACCAACGCGCCTCCGACGCGATGAAGGTCCTCGACGACGGCGGCATCCCCGCCGCGATCGCGATCGGCAACCACGACACGAGCGCGGTCTGCGAGGGCGGGAGCGCGTGCCCCGGTGCGGATCCGTCGGAGACGGTCCGCGACACCGCCGGCTTCAACGCGACGTTCCCCGCGACGCGCTACCCCGCCATCTCCGCGGTCTTCGAGCCGGGCCGCGTCGACAATCAGGCGCAGCTGTTCGAGGCCGAGGGGGTGAAGTTCCTCATTCTCACGCTCGAGCTCTGGCCCCGGACCGAGGTCGTGAAGTGGGCGAAGGACGTCGTCGCGTCGCACCCCGACCACAACGTCATCATCAACACGCACTCGTACCTCGAGCCCGACGGGTCGATCATGCAGGGTGACGGCGGCTACGGCGCCACGTCTCCCCAGTACCTGTACGACGAGCTCGTGTCCCAGTACGCCAACGTGAAGATGGTGTTCTCCGGGCACGTCGGCGCATCCACGCACCGCACCGACGTCGGCGTGCACGGCAACCGGATCGCCTCGTTCCTCGGCGGATTCCATAGTCCCCAGAACCCCGTGAAGCTCCTCGAGGTGGACACGGTCAGCGGCACGCTCACCGCTCGCGTCCTCGTCCCGCAGACCGGCGAGTACGACGCCCGGTACGACGCGACCGTCGAGGGCATCGACCTCGTCGACTGAGTCCACGAGTCGTCGACCGGACACGTCGCGGCCCGGGAGAGAGCAGGGGTCCGGACAAGGGCAGCGTCCGGACAGAACAAGGGCCGGGCCGCAGAACGCCTCTCGGCGCGAGGCCGCTCGGAGCGGCTAAATGTGGAGCCCGGGGTTACTGCGGCCCGGCCACGATCCAGTGTAACGGGACCGACGGCCGCCGCATTCCGTGTTTGCGGTGCGCGAACACCGGGTGACGCGACCGCGCGCACCCGCTAGCCTCGCGGGCCCGCTTCGCAGAACTCCGGCGTCGGTCGGTGCTAGTCGAGCGACTCGGAACGCCACAGGCGGGCGCACGACGTGAGCTCGGAGGCGATGCTCGAGTACCGCAGCGCGCGGCGGGTGAGCTCCGTCGATCGCTCGGGCTCCGTCGGCTCCAGATCGTCGGCGACGGAGGTACACCCCGCCCCGGTGACGCGACAGAACGCGGCCGCCCGGTCGAGCGCGACCGCGAAGTCGCCCTCGAAGATCCCCCGGAGAATCTCGTCCGCGAGCGTCGTGATCTCGTCGGGGCCCGTCGGCGCCTCCGCCCCGGCCACGACGGGATCGATCGTGCCGCTCACCGACACCCCGCGCTCGAAGTAGAACGAGGTCGAGACGGGGTCTTGCCGGATGAGGACGCGCAGGAGGTAGATGCGCCACAGGGCGCCGGGGAGGCTGCGCGCGCTCGCGCGCGACCAGAGCTCGGCGATCGCGTCGATGCCGTGCTCGTCGGTGTACGCCACGAGCCGGTCGACGATCTCGGCGTCGGGGTCGGCGCGGACGCGCGACAGCAGGGCGTGCGAGGTCTCGTGCGCGATCCGGCTCGACTCCGCCGGATCGACCCCGCCCTGGTACGCCTCGAAGACGGCGCTCGGGAACATCGTCGGCTTGTGGAACTCCTCGGCCATGGGGCACCCCTCCCGGTCTCGCGGCGCGTACCCGTCAACGCTACCCCTGCTCGCGCGGCGTTCTTCCGCCCGGGTCCTACGCGGTAGATTGGGCTCGCGGGCCTCTAGCTCAGTCGGTAGAGCAGCGGACTTTTAATCCGTAGGTCGTGGGTTCGAGCCCCACGGGGCCCACTCAGCAGCCACGCCCCTCCTCCCCCTTACTCACGCGGTAGATGATGACCTCGTGCCGGTAGCCAAAGCGGCGATCGGACGCACTTTGGACACACCCGAGTTCGTCACCGCCTGATCGAGGGCAGCCGAGACGGCATCCAGATCGTCGTCGAAGAGGTCCGCGTACACGTCGAGCGTCATCGCGGCCGACGAGTGCCCCAGCATCCGCTGCACGGCCTTCACGTTCGCGCCGGCGCTGATCGCGAGACTCGCGGCCGTGTGACGCAGGTCATGCGGGGTCATCGGCTCGAGTCCAGATTTCTCGAGCGCGGACCTGAACCAGCTCTGCTTCTCCCCGTCGGTTCGGACGCGGCGCAGGTGTGTGCCGACGGACGTCGCGAATACGAGCTCGTCGCGCGTCTTGCCCTCGAGCGCGGCCGCGAGATCCTCAGTGAGGAACGCGGGAAACGGGACCGACCGCCGCTTGTGAGTCTTCGGTGTGCCGACGATGATCTCGGATCCGACCTCCACGGCGTTCTGGGTAACGTTGAGGCGCCGTTTGAGCATGTCGACGTCCCTGACCCGCAGACCGGTCGCCTCGCCCCAGCGGAGCCCGGTATACGCGAGCGTAAGGACCAGCGCGCGGTGCCTGCCAGCATTGTCCGCGAGAAGATGTGTCTGCTCATGGGTCAGGTACCGGTGCTCTTTCCGGACCTTGCGGGGCAGGTTCACACTACGAGCCGCGTTCGTGAGCACGCGGCGATCACGAACGGCGACGTCGAGGATCGCAGCGAGTACCTGATGCGCGCGCTGCACGGTCGTCGCTGAGCGGCCGGCGGAAAGCCTCGTGACCCATGCCTGCACGTCGGAGTGACGAACCTGTCCCACCGGGACGCTCCCCCACTGTGGTTCCACGTGGATCCGCCAGGCGATCTCCACAGGTCGGAGCGAGGACGGCTTCAGGTGCGTCTGCGTGGTCAGCCAGGCGGCGCCGAGGCTACCGATTGTGGCCCGCGTCTCGGCGACGTCGATGAACTCCCCTCGGTCTTTCGACGTCTCAACCTGGCGCATCCACTGCTCGGCCTCGCGCTTCGTGGAGAAGCCCCGTTTCGCTCCCTGCGAGTGATCGGGCTTCCGATAGCGGACGCGGTACCGTCGCCCCTTGGCGGTTTCGTATGGCTCGATGCTGCCCATCAGTCGTCGTCCCACATTCGCAGCACAGCCGCCGCAGAAGCGGCTGCGGTCTCTGCATTCGGGTCCTGATATTCGCGGTCCAGCGGCTCGGTCAGAAGACCACGGTCGCGAGCCCGTCGAAGCCACACGGAGGCGGTAGGGCGCGTCAATCCGAGCTGGTCCTGGACGTCCTGAGTCGGGGGCAGATGGATCGCCCAGGCTCGCGTGTAGATCCGTGCCACCCAGCGCAGGGCTTCGTCAGACGATGGGCCCAGCGCGCGGATCGATGCCGCTTTCTCGGGAGGCATGCGGTCCGGAATGGCTTCTCCCTTCGGCGTCTCGATCCATGCGAGATTGGCGAGACCGCGGCGCAGAATCTCCTGGATCTTCAGGTCTCGCAAAGTCGTGGTGTCAATCGTCGAGTCCCAGGGTCGGCGCTTCTTGACGATCAGCGAGTCGACGGCATAACGCCAGGACCCGGGGTCGTAGAACACGTTCACGTCGACATCGAAGCGCATCTCGTCGCGAACGCCGATCGTCGCGTAACGCGGTAGGACCAGGTCAGGTTCTGCATGCACGACCGTCTCGGGGTCGTTCGCGGACCATTCGACCCACTTAGATGTGATGCTCATGGCGCAACCATATCGCAACCCAATGACGTGAAATAGTTATAACCCCTTGTCATGATCTTATTGGTTTGTATACACTCATGGCACAGCATCATTGATCGAACGGAGTAGTCATGGAGAAGTACCTCACGCCTGACCAGGTGTGCGAGCTCATCCCGGGCATGACCCGGAGCAACTTGGGGCAACTGCGCTTCACGGGCAAGGGCCCGAAGTTCCTCAAGCCGACGCCGCGCACCGTCGTTTACCGCGAGCGCGACGTGATCGCGTGGGTCGAAGCGAGCGAGCGAACCAGCACGGCGGTCGCCTGATGGCTGGCCCGGGCGCAAACGAGGCACGCATCACCGTCGAGGCCGGTTCGGCACGCTTCGTGTCCCGCGCGCCGATCGCGAAGGGTCCGATCACTGCGGACACGTTGATCGAGGCCATGCCGAAGCTGGCGGCGACGATGACCGAACAGCTCATTCGAGTGAAGAAGCGTGAGGAGAAGCGATGAGAGACGAGAAAGCCGGCCTCGAGGGGCAACTCGGGCCGGCGGAGACGAACAACCTGGACGGCGGTTCTGTCACGGAGAGCGTATCAGGGGCAACCGACAACGGTCGTGAGTTCTGGGTTTCAATCGATCCGCCCGTGGGCGTGTCGCGGTCTGAGGCGACCCAATGGCGGGCGTGGATCTACTCAACAGGTTCAGAGGCGCTGCACCGCTTCGACACTGACACTGTGGAGCGCGGCTGGATGGCGCTCGGCGAGATCGATCGGAGTCTGCGGTTCTTCGGGTGGGTGCGATCGGGCGAGTGGCAGCTCGGCAGCGGACGCGGGTACGTCGCGTTCCTCTCGATCGACGCCGATGCTCTACTCGAGTCGTTCGCGGCGGGGCCCAGCGATGTCTAACACGACTCTCCCCGTGTCGATGCGGCAGGACTTCGCGGAGGAGCACGGGTTTCGCGAGCTCATCCTCGAGTACCGGCGCCACCTGCGTGCCCGCGGTCTCGGCGACGGAACGGTGCGACAGCGTCTGCTGCATAT
>CAKTZW010000086.1 GCA_934636065.1 uncultured Labedella sp. | reverse complement strand
GTCGAGGGTGTAGCGGGACAGCGATGCCCGCACGTCCGCCAGGGCGGACGGCGACATCGACAACGTGGTGGCGCCGAGGCCGACGAGCACGACGGCGAGGAGCGGGTCGGCGGCGGCCTCTCCGCAGATGCCGACGGGCTTCCCGGCGCGGTCCCCCGCCGCGCCGACCTCGCCGACGAGGCGGAGCACGGCCGGGTGCCAGGGGTCCTGGAAGGACGCGACGGAGCCCAGCAGGCGATCGGCGGCCAGGGTGTACTGGGTGAGGTCGTTCGTGCCGATCGACGCGAAGTCGGCCTCCGCCATGACCTTGTCGGCGAGGAGGGCGATCGAGGGGACCTCGACCATCACGCCGGCCGTCTGGAGGCCGAGTTCCTTCGCGAGGGAGACGAAGTACGTCGTCTCCTCGACCGTCGAGACCATGGGCGCCATGACCCAGAGGTCCGCGGACGTGACCTTGTCGGCCTCGGCGAGCGCCGTGAGCTGCTCGCGCAGGATGTCCTCGCTCACGCGGAGCGCGCGCAGCCCGCGGAGCCCGAGGGCCGGGTTCTCCTCGTGCGCGTCGTTGAGGAACTCGAGCGGCTTGTCCGCGCCGGCGTCGAGGAGCCGCACGACGACCTTCTTGCCGGGGAACGCCTCGAGGAGTTCGACGTAGTGCGCACGCTGCTCGTCGATCGTGGGCGCGCTCCCGCCCGCGTCGAGGAAGAGGAACTCGGTGCGGAAGAGCCCGACGCCCTCCGCTCCCCCGTCGGCGGCTGCGTGGGCCGCCTTCGACGATCCGAGGTTCGCGAGCAGCGGGATGGCGGTGCCGTCGGCGAGCGCACCGGGCGTCGCGGGCGCGTCGACGAGAGCCGCCCGCTCCTCGATCCGCTTCCGCACGTCCGCGAGCTCGTCGTCCGTCGGCTCCGAGACGACCGCCCCGGTCGCCGCGTCCGCGACGACGGTCTCGCCGTCGGTCAGCGACAGGGCGTCGAGCACGCCGACGACGGCGACGATCGACTTCTCGCGGGCGAGGATGGCGGTGTGGGAGGTCGGGCCCCCGTCGCTCGTCACGAGGGCGAGCACCTTGTCGAGGTCGAGCAGCGCGGTGTCGGCCGGCGCGAGGTCGCGTGCGACCAGCACGAAGGGCTCATCGCGCTCGGGGACGCCGGGGGCCGGGACGCCGAGCAGATCGGCGATCACGCGCTGCGCGACGTCGTCGAGGTCGGCGGCGCGCTCCCCGAGGTAGCCGCCCATCGCGGCCAACTGGTCGCGGAACGCGGCGAAGGCCTCGGAGACGGCGCGCTCGGCGGTCTTGCCCTGCCCGAGCACCTCGTCGATCGAGTCGGCGAGCGACGGGTCCTCCGCCATCATCGCCTGCGCCTCGAGGACGTCACGCGCGGTCCCGCCGGCCTTCGCACCGCGCTCCTCGAGCGCCCGCGCGACACGGCCGAGCGACTCGACGGCGCGCGCCTTCTCCGCCTCGGCACCGAGCGCGCTCTGCACGTCCGGCGGCGTGGGGAGCGGCTCGGGCATCCGCGCGACGGGGCCGGCCGCGACGCCCTGTCCGATTCCGGTTCCGGTCATGCGCATGAGGTGTCTCCTTCTCGCGAGGCGGTTTCGATCATCCGTGCGACGACGATCATCGCCGCATCACGCCTGGTCGTGGTCCGTGACGAGGAGCTCCGTGAGCTCGTCGAGCGTCGCGTCGGCACCGTCGCCATCGGACGAGAGTGTGACGTAGTCGCCGAACTCGACGCCGAGGGAGATGACCCCGAGGATGCTCGCCGCGTTGACGGGCTTGCCGTCGCCCTTGGCGATGGTGACGGGGTTCGGCGCTGCGGCAGCGGCCTGCGTGAACAGCTTCGCCGGGCGGGCGTGCAGTCCGTGCGACGATCCGATTCGAACGGTGCGTGTAACCATGGGTCACTCCTCAGCCGCCTGATGGCTGCTCCGTCGTGACCGCCCGTCCGCTCCGCGATGCGGGACGTCCCGTCGGCGATCATGATCCCACCCCGGCGGCGTCGAGGGCGGTCTGGAGCGCGAGGTCGCCGTCCTGGGATGCGACGGCGGACGACGGGAGGAGGGCGACGGCGATGCGCTCGTCGACGGAGCGCACGGCCGCGCTGATGGCCTCGAACTGCTGCCCGAGGTGCGGACCGATCAGGACGAGGTCGGCGCCGGGGAGCGACGAGGTGAGCAGCTCGAGGGAGCCGGCCCTGGCCGTGACGTCGAGCCCGCGGGCGGCGGCCGCGCGCCGGAGACGAAGGGCGACGAACGTCGAGGACGCACCCGCACCGCACACTACGAGGATCTCCATCGATCCGCCCCTGCGCTTTCTCTCCGTGGTTCTCGTGGCGTATTCCTCCCACGCAATCCCGAGTCTCGTCCCTCGTGCGCTCCGCCGCCACCAGGGATCCTTCCGCGGGGGGCGGAAGACCCGCCGCGCGCGATGCGACCCCCGTACCGGGCATCGTCGGAGATGATTGACTCGACGGGTGCGCCGCCGCACGACCGCACACGACCACGAGGAGCAGGAGTGACCCGCGAGAGGCAGGACCGGATCCTCACGCACCTCGCGCGCGCCTCCGGCACGGTCACCGCCTCCGAGCTCGCCGACGCGCTCGGGGTCACTCCGCGAAGCGTCCGCACCTACCTCTCGCGGTTGCGGTCCCGCCCGGGGGCTCACGACCTCGTCATCTCGGGACCGGCCGGGTACCGTCTCGACGAGGAGGCGTATGCGCGGTTCCGCAGCCTCGAGCGGCGGATCGCGACGACGGACACGCCGCGCGAACGCAGCACCCGCATCATCCGCGAGCTGCTGGCCGCGTCGGAGGGCGTCGACGTCTTCGAGCTCTCCGAACGCCTCCGCGTGAGCGAGTCGACAGTGGAGGCGGATCTCGCGAAGCTCCGGCCCATCGTCGGAGAGCTCGAGCTGCAGATCGCCCGGACCGGCTCGACGGTCTCGCTCTCCGGGGCGGAGCGCGACAGGCGCCGACTCATCAGTCGGCTGTTCCGGGACGAGACGGCGCAGGCTCGGATCGATCTCGATGCGGTCGAGCGCGCGTTCGCCTCCGAGAGCCTCAGCGCGTTCAAGACGGCGCTGCTCCACGAGCTCGAGATTCGCGGCTACGACGTGAACGACTACGGCACGGACAACGTTCTCCTGCACATCGCCATCGCCGTCGACCGGGTGACGCACGACAAGAGGGTCCCGGACGACGAGAGACCGAACCGGTCGGAGACGGTCGACGGCGACGAGTTCCCCGCCCTGCTCGATCGACTCGTGACCGAGCACTTCGGCGTCGCGCTCGGTCGTGGCGACGCCGAGTACCTCGGCTACCTGTTGTCGACGCGGGCCGTCGCGCCCGCGGCCCACGCGATCGCCGGGGAGGACACGCGACGGCGCTATCTCGCCGACGACGACCTCGAGCGCGTCCGTCGCATCACCCGGCGGGCGGGTGCCGAGTACGCCGTCGATCTCTCGGACGAGGACTTCATCACGCGCCTCGCGCTCCACGTGCACAACCTCCTCGCGCGGGCGAGCGACCGGTCCTTCTCGCGGAACCCGCTCACGCGATCGATCAAGACGTCGTATCCCATGATCTACGAGCTGGCGGTCTTCATCGCGCGGGAGCTGCGCGACGTGAGCGGTGTCGAGATCGACGACGACGAGATCGCGTACATCGCCATGCACGTCGGCGCCCACCTGCAGCAGGAGGCCCGTCGAGAGGACCTCGAGCCCGTCGTCCTCGTCTGCCCCAACTACTACGACCTCCACAGCGTGCTGCAGGCGCGCATCCTCGCGTCGGTCGGCGACGTCGTCCGGGTCGAACGCGTCGTCACGCGGTCCGACGTGCCGTGGTCGTCGCTCGGCGTCGACCTCGTCCTCTCGACGATCGATCCTCCCGTCCCGACGGAGGGCGTCGTCGTGGTCGGTCCCTTCTTCGGCGACAACGACGCCGACAGGGTGCGCCGCTCGGTCGCACGACTGCGACGCAGCCGACGGCGCTCCGCGATCGCGGCCGAGCTGCTCGAGTACTTCTCGCCGGCCCTCTTCCTCCGCAACCAGGAGGCGAGCGACGAGGAGGCGATGATCCGCGCGCTCGGCGAACTCATGATCGCCGACGGCGCCATCGACGAGGACTACCTCGACGGCGTCATCGAACGCGAGCGGATGTCCTCCACCGCGTTCACCGACGCGCTCGCCGTGCCGCACGCGATGGCGATGTCGGCGAGCCGCACGGCCATCGCGATCGCCGTCAACGAGCACAGCGTCCCGTGGGGTGACGCGCGCGTGAACGTCGTGGCCCTCATCGCCTTCAGCGCCGACGGACGCGCGCGCTTCCAGCCGGTGTTCGATCAGATCGTCGAGGTCTTCTCGGTCCGGGAGGACGTCCAGCGCATCGTGCGCGGTTCCCGGGACTTCCGCTCGTTCATCGACGAGCTCGTCCACACGATGGACTCGTAGGGCGCGATCAGCGCCCGAGGAGCATCGCGTTCATGCCCGCCGTGAGATCGACGTCGATCTCGAGCTCGCGGTCGTCGATCGCCGTCACCGGTGCGGCGAGCCGCACGCTCGAGACGAACCACGCGGCGTCCGCGTCGCGGAGACGCTCCGCGCGCAGGGTCTCGTACTCGGCGCGGTAGCCCTCCCCCTCGAGCCAGGCGTAGATCGCTGCTTGCGTCGTCCCGGGCAGGATGCCCCCGTCCGTCGACGGCGTCACGATCGTGTCGCCGAAGCGGACGAGGAGGCTCGAGGTCGGACCTTCGAGGGCGAAACCGTCGGAGGAGATGAACAACGCGTCGTCAGCCCCCCGGCGCTTCGCCTCGCGGAGTGCGGCCATGTTGATCGCGTACGAGAGCGTCTTGGCGCCGGCGAGCAGCCACGGAGCCCGCTCGGCGACGTCGAGCGGGAAACCGCGGTCGAGCGTCACGACCCGGATGCCCTCACGGCGCTCGGCGAAGTCCGAGGTGGCGGCGCGCGCCGTGATCCACGCCGTCGCTACGCCCGTCCCCTCCACACCACGCGTCAGCACGACCTTGAGCGATCCCTGCCCGGTCGACGGGAGCGACGCGACGGCCCGCGCGATCGCGGCACGCCACTGCCCGACGTGGGGCTCGGGCAGGTCGAGCATGGCCGCCGACCGAACCAGGCGGGCGAGGTGCTCCTCGACGCCGTGCGCGACCCCGTCGATGACGCCGAGGGTCTCGAAGATCCCGTCCCCGCGCGAGGCGCCGAGGTCGAGGACGCTCAGGGTCGGCGACGACGCGTCGTCCTCGCGAACCGATGCGGCGATGTCCTCCTCCGACGGAGCGGCGGACGCGGGGAACGGGGAGAGGAAGAAGACGCGGGGCGATGAGGCGGTCGGCATGCTCCGACCCTACCGCCGGGTCAGGGGATGGGAGTCGGGACGACGCCGAACGACGCGAGCCCGGCTGCTCCGCCGTCGCCGGCCGTGAGCACCCAGACCCCGTCCGCGTGCACGGCGACGCTGTGCTCCCAGTGCGAGGCCATGCCGCCGTCCACCGTCGTCACCGTCCAGTCGTCGTCCTGCACGAAGGTCTCGGGACTGCCGGCGACGACCATCGGCTCGATCGCGACGGCGAGACCGGGCTTCACGTCCGGGCCCTTGGGTGCGACGCGATAGTTGAACACGGGAGGGGCCTCGTGCATCGATCGGCCGATGCCGTGTCCGATGTAGTCGGTGAGGATCCCGTAGTCGCCGCGGCGCTCGATCGACCCCTGGACGGCGTCGCCGACCTCGTTGAGGCTCTTCGCCCGCGACAGTCGTGCGATCCCGGCCCAGAGGGACGCCTCGGTGACCTCCGAGAGCGTCCGGCGCTCGGCGACGACGTCGGCGCGCGTCGGATCCTCGAGCACGACGGTGAAGGCGGAGTCCCCGTTCCAGCCGGAGACGTCGGCACCGCAGTCGATGGAGACGATGTCACCGGGTTCGAGCGGCCGATCGTTCGGGATGCCGTGCACGACGTCGGCGTTCACCGACGCGCAGATCGTGTGGCTGTAGCCGGGCACGAGCTGGAAGTTCGGGCGCCCGCCGCCCTCGCGGATGACGCGCTCGGCGATCGCGTCGAGCTCGAGCGTCGTCACGCCCGGGCGGATGGCGGCGCGGACGGCGACGAGAGCCGCCTCAGTAAGCCGACCGGCCTCGAGCATGAGGCGGAGCTGGGCCGGGGTCTTGTAGATCGACTTGCGGAACACCGCGTTCAGACCCGGTCGACGCCGGCGGGCACGATGCCCCGCTCGGCGAGGGCCGCGGTGACGCGCGCCGCGACCTCGTCGACGCTGCCGAGGCCGTCGACCTCCGCCACGAGCCCTCGCTCGCGGTAGAGCGCGATGACGGGCTCCGTCTGCTCGTGGTACACGTCCTGGCGGTGCCGGATGACCTCTTCGGTGTCGTCCTCGCGACCCTGCTCGACGGCGCGCTTGAGGAGTCGCTCCACGACCGCGTCCGTGTCGGCGACGAGGAGCACCACCGCGTCGAGCGACGCTCCGCTCTCGTCGAGGATGCGATCGAGCTCGGCCACCTGCTCGGTCGTGCGGGGATAGCCGTCGAGCAGGAACCCGGACACGGCGTCCTCCTGCAGCAGCCGATCGCGCACGATCTCGTTGGTGAGCGAGTCCGGGACGTAGGAACCGGTCGAGACGATCGACTGGACCTGCTTGCCGAGGTCGGTGCCGTTCTTGATGTTGTCGCGGAAGATGTCGCCCGTCGAGATCGCCGGGATGCCGAAGGTGCTCGCGATGAGCTTCGCCTGCGTGCCCTTGCCGGCCCCGGGAGGGCCGACGATGAGCAGTCGCGATCCGGCGCCGCCGGCGCCCGTCACCGGAGGAGCCCCTCGTAGTGGCGCTGCTGGAGTTGCGAGTCGATCTGCTTCACGGTCTCGAGACCGACGCCCACGATGATGAGGATCGAGGCGCCGCCGAACGGGAAGTTCTGGTTGGCGCCCACGAGGGCGAGGGCGACGAGCGGGATGAGCGCCACGAGGCCGAGGTAGATCGAACCCGGGAGCGTCACACGCGTGAGGACGTAGTCGAGGTACTCGGCGGTCGGGCGTCCGGCGCGGATGCCCGGGATGAAGCCGCCGTACTTCTTCATGTTGTCAGCGACCTCTTCGGGGTTGAAGGTGATCGCGACGTAGAAGTACGTGAAGCCGACGATCAGGAGGAAGTAGAGCGCCATGTAGAGCGGGTGGTCGCCCTGCGTGAGGTAGTTGGTCACCCACACGACCCAGGCAGCGGGCTCCTGGCCGGCGGCCGGCTGGTTGAACTGCGCGATGAGCGCCGGCAGGTACAGCAGCGACGAGGCGAAGATGACCGGCACGACGCCCGCCATGTTGACCTTGATCGGGATGTAGGTGTTGTTGCCGCCGTACGTGCGGCGCCCGACCATGCGCTTGGC
>CAKTZW010000085.1 GCA_934636065.1 uncultured Labedella sp. | reverse complement strand
TGGGCGTGAGGAACGGATAGGTGACAACTGATCGTTAGTGCCGGGAGGCGCTGGCGGAGAGGATGTCATCATGCCCGGTCCTTATCCCAGAGAGTTCCGCGAGGATGTCGTCGCGGTCGCAAGGCGCCGCGAGAGCGGCGTCACGCTCAAGCAGATCGCCACTGACTTTGGTATCAGTGAGGCGACGCTGCAGAACTGGCTTAGTCGGGCCGATGTCGAGGAAGGCAATCGTCCCGGCCTGACTGCTGCGGACGCGGCGGAGGCGCGCGAATTGAAGAAGCGGATCCGTTTGCTCGAGCAGGAGAACGAGGTGCTCAGGAAAGCGGCGGCGTATCTGTCGCAGGCGAACGTGAAGCTCGGTGGCTGCCCAAAATGACATACCCGCTCGTTGCTGAGCTCGCTGACATGGGGATCCCCGTGACGGTGTCGTGCCGGGTATTGAAGCTCGCCCGTCAGCCCTACTATCGGTGGCGCAACGACCCGGTCCGGGACGCGGACGTGCTCCGCGCGCATCGAATCAACGCGCTGCACGACGCGCACCACGACGACCCGACGTTCGGGTATCGATACCTGGCTGATGAGGCGCGCCGGGCTGGGTGGCGGATGAGTCGGCGGACGGCGTGGAAGCTGTGTTCCCAGGCCGGGATCCTCTCGTGCGCGCAACGCCGGCGGCGGGGCAAGGGCAAGAAGGCGGGTCCGCCGGTGTTCGACGATCACGTCCAGCGTGTGTTCCGTGCTGATGCGCCGAACCGGCTCTGGCTCACGGACATCACGGAGCATCGGACGAGCGAAGGCAAGCTCTACTGCTGCGCGATCAAGGATGTGTTCTCGAACCGAATCGTGGGCTACTCCATCTCGGATCGGATGACCGCGAAGCTCGCCGTCGACGCTGTGCGCCACGCCGTCGCCCGCCGCGGCGAGGTCGCCGGGTGCATCCTTCACGCCGACAGAGGCAGCCAGTTCCGAAGTCGAGCGATGGCCCGGGAACTCCGCCGTCACGACATGGTCGGATCGATGGGGCGCGTCGGCGCAGCCGGGGACAACGCAGCCATGGAGTCGTTCTGGTCGCTGCTGCAAACCAACGTTCTCAACCAGCAGCGGTGGACGACCCGCCAGGAGCTTCGCCTCGCGATCGTCGTCTGGATAGAGCGCAAGTATCACCGACAGCGAGCGCAGGACGCTCTCGGCGGGTTGACGCCCATCGAGTTCGAGGCGAAGCTAGCCGAGCCGCTTACCCTCGCGGCCTAAACCCAACCTGTCACCGGTTCGTTCCTCACGCCCCTCCGTGTGAAAGGTTGGCTTGCGGCTAAGCATTACGAGGCCTGTGATGAGTGCTGCGATCAGGGACGAGCCCGACCATGATCAGGAACCAGCCGATCGCTGCGCCACCGCCCGACGACTCGATCGATCCCGGCGACGCCGACGAACCTCGTAGTCGCCGAGAACAGCATCAGAGACGCGCGCATGAACAGGCGAAGCGCGTACATGTGGTCCAGACGATTAGAGGCTCGCGCCATCGCTGCGTTAGTTTCCAGTCAACCGCCGAACTCGCCCATGAGGATGAGGGGCGAGTGGTTGCGGTTGCACGCGTCGGACACCTCGCCGATCGCGGCGAGGGTGCCGTCGGTCAGGACCGTGCCGACGACGCGGTCGGGGCTGCTTGCGTTCGCCCGGACGCGTTCCACGGCGTCGACGATCGTCGGCGAGCCGGTCGCGGCGAGGTCCGCGAGGTCGGCGACGGCGCCGTCCACCCGGTCGTTCCACTCCGCCTCGTCGAACGCGTCGTAGAGCGTATAGCCCTGGTCGGCGTTCATGAGCGCGCTGTACGCCTCCGCGAACGCGCCGCAGTCCGCCGTCAGCGCGGCATCGGAGACGAAGGGCTCCGTCGAGAAGGTCGGCGTCGCGACCCAGGACACGCCCTCGGGCGCCCACACGAGGAGGATCGATTCGGTGCTGGTGGTGATCGGCCAGGAGAACTCCTGCTGGTCCCCGCACTGGCCATGCATGATGCCCTGCTCGGACACCATCGAATCGCCGAGCTCGACCGAGAACTGGTCGTCGGGGCCACCGTCGCACTCGAACGTGAGGCTGAGCGACTGGGCGCCGTCCGGAATCGGGAACGGGACATTCGTGGGCTCCGTCTGTCCCACCCCGGAGAGCGGCTCGCTCTCGAGGATTGAGGGCGAGGGGGAGGGCTCGGAGGACGGCGAGCCCTCGCCCGCGGCACTGGCGCCGCCAACGCAACCCGGGAGCACCACAGCGCTGAGGGCGAGGAGCAACGGGAGGGAGCCGGCCACGCGTGCCCGTCGTCGGTGTGCTGCCATGGTCATCGCGGGCCCCCATCGTGCGTAGGAGATGTCTACCAGGGCCGGCCCCGCCGGCGCGCCGACGGGGCCGGTTCCGGACCGCACTACCCGGGTAGTTGCGATCAGGTGCCGATTCGGAATGCGACGCCTCGAACCCGCCTCGCCGGTCACTCCTCGGCGAGCGTGTCCTGGATCATCGCGATGTGGGCGCCGAGTTCACCGGAGCCCAGCAGCCCGGGACCGAGCGGGCCCGACGTGTCTTCGCCGACGCGCGGGAGCGACCGCAACGCGGCGCGGACCCCCTCGGTCATGCTCGCGAGCTGCCAGCGGAACTCGGCCGATACGACGTCGGCGTCGTCGGGGGAGGCGAGCCGGACGGCCCGCGCGGCGTAGGTGGCCGCACCGAGGGCGTGCGCTCCCATGTGGGCGACCCCGGCCGCTTGAGCCGCGGCCCGAGCGGCGGCGATGGCGGCCGGAGTCGCGACCGCGTTCGCGGCACGGCCGGCCACCAAGCGGCGGCGGATCTCGTCGGCCGCGCGGAGCTCGCCCGCGGCGAAGGCGCGAGCCCGGGCGATCGCGTCACGCGGGCGGTCGTCGGCCGACTCCGCCTCGAACAGCGGGAGGACGCGGTCTGCGCACTCCGCCGCCCACCCGGCGACCAGGCGACGGTCCGGCTCGCTCAGGGACTGTGGCGACCCCATCTCGGCCTCAGCTCCGCTGTCCGCGCCGAGCGGCTCGAGGGCCCGCGGCGTGCGCGTGGAGGAAGAGTGAACTCAGGTTGTCCATGAATCCATGGTGACCTTCATGTGCTTATGTGGACTTTCCCCCACAGGAACGGGCGTCATGGTGTCGAACCCTCAAGACTGCTCGATGACGACCGCGCGGATCGGTGCGCTCGTCGGCTACTCCACCCAGCAGGTTCGTGACCTCGAACACCTCGGTGTCATCCCGCGCGCGGAGCGCGGCCCGAACAACTACCGTCGCTACCGCGACGAGCACCTCGTGGCTCTGCGGGCGTATCGAGCGCTCGCGGCAGCGGTCGGACCGGTACCGGCCCGCCGTCTGATGCCCGTGCTCATCACCGCGCCGCTGGAGGACGCGGCCGACACGATCGACGGACTCCACGCGGCCATCGCCACCGACAGGCGCCGCGTGCGCGAGGCACTGCACGGGCTCGACGCGGTGCTCTCCGATCGCACCGTGGTGTTCGAGGCCCGAGACGCGATGACGGTCGGTGAACTGGCCGGCGCCCTCGGCGTGCGGACGTCGGCCCTGCGACATTGGGAGGACTCGGGGCTCATCTCCCCCGATCGACTCGAGACCGGCCGGGCCAGGCGGTACGGTGGCGTGGCCATCACACGAGCTCGCATCGTCGCGGCGCTCCGCGGCGGCGGGTATCCGCTCCCGACGATCGCGAGCGTGCTGCGCGAGCTCAAGCCGGACGGGGCGAGCGGCGAACTCCGGGCGCTCCTCGACCGGCGGCTCGCCGACCTCACCCGTCGCAGCGTCGCTCTCCTCGAGGCGGCCGGGCACGTGCACGTCCTCCTCCGTCGACGGCTCGATTCGACGGAGTGACGGCCGGCGTGGCACGCGATCGAGCCGTGAGGTGGGCGTCGCGTCGGGTTCCGCTTCGTGGTGGCTCCTGGTGCGATGGGCTGGGCGCATGTTCATCGAGAGACTCACCGGCTCAGTGATCGCCCTTCGACAAGCTCAGGGACCGCCTGGCGACGGGCTAGGCGCCAGTGCTCGCCCGCGTGACGACCTCGTACGGAACGGTGACGGAACGCACGGGCGTCGAGCGCTCCGTCATCCGAGCGTCGAGGAGCGACAGAGCCTCCTCGGCCACGCGGCGCAGGTCGAAGGCGATCGTCGTGAGCGGGGGAGTCGCGAATCGAGCGAGCTCCACGTCATCGAAGCCGGTCACGAGCACGTCATCGGGAACGCGTCGGCCGTGCGACGCGAGGCTGTGTAGGACGCCGAGGGCGAGGGTGTCGGTGAAGGCCACGACCGCGTCGAACTCCACGCCGTCCTCGACGAGACGATCGACGGCCCCGGCCGCCGAGGGCGTCGTCCACGGGAACGGGTTGAGCTCCAACTCCGGATCGGGCGCGATGCCCGCCTCGAGCAGCGCGGCGCGGTAGCCGTCGAGACGGAGCCGACTCGCGGCCGTCTCCCGTTCCGGGTCCTCGTCGCCGCCGATCGCCGCGATCCGTCGCGCGCCCCGCGAGAGGACGTGGCGCGTGACGTCGCGGGCGGCGCCGCGGCTGTCGACGATCACGTGGTCGGTGCTCTGCAACTCCACCTCGCCGATCAGCACGACGGGCGGCAGGTGGTCGGAGTACTCGACGGCGCTGTCCTCGACGCGGATCGGGTTGAGGATGAGGCCGTCGATGAGGTGCGCCCGCGCCCGCGACAGCAGCTCGAACTCGCGCTCGGGAGCGGAGCCCGTCTCCTCCACCTGCACGGCGAGCCCGCGCTCGTGCGCGACCTCCACGAGGTGGTGCAGGAGCTCGGCGGAGTACGGCGTCGCGAGGTCCGGGAGCGCCACCGCGATCACGCCGGATCGACCGTTGCGCAGGCTCCGCGCGCTCAGGTTCGGCACGAAGTGGAGCTCCGCCATCGCGGCCTCGACCCGATCGACCGTCTCCGGCCGCACGAAGACCGTGCCCGTCACGACGTTCGAGACGGTCTTCGGCGAGACCCCCGCGAGCGCGGCGACGTCCTTCATCGTCGCGCGTGCCCGTCCAGCCATGTGCTCAGGATAGGGGCGCGAGCGTGCGGCGGCTCACCGTCGGATCACGCGGAGTCAGAGTTTCGGGGCCGGGAAGTCCGCCCACACGTCGGGTGCCTGCTCGTCACTGCCGGGAGTGACGTCATCCGAGATGATCGTTCGGATGTACTGATCAAGATAGGGAAGTGAGAACTCGACGTAGCCGTGCCCAGCCCTCTGGACGTAGCCCGAGTCGATGAGCCTGTTCTTGTATACCTGGACGTATTGAGCAGAGACACCCATGTTCTGGACGATGTTCTCCATCTTGGCGCGGCCGTCGTCCAATGCCATCGTCATCGCCTTCACGAACTCCTTGTCGACGTCGGAGAGGTCGAGGTAGACCTTGCTGATCACTCGACTATTGATGGCTCGAATCGCTTTCTCGAACGCGACCTCCGCGTCGCTCATCTCGATCGTCGGTTCACCCGGGCGAGCACGCCATGCGTAGTCTCCGACGAGTTGGAGGAGGTACGGGTATCCCTGTGAGATCTGAGCCAGCCGCCGCAGGGCATCGTCGGTGATCGAGCGTCCTCCGATGCGTATGGTTTCCTTCAGCACTTTCATGGTCTGTGCCGGATCGAGCCGACGGAAGTCGACGTCGCGAGAGCGTCGCAGGAATGTCGTGTGCTCCTGCTTGAGCAACTCGTCGAGATTCACCTTGATACCGGCGAACACGATCATGATGTTCGCCCCGTCCGAGAGGGCATGTGAGACCTGGAGGGCGAACTTCGACAGTTCGCGAAGTCGGACTCTGCCGGACGAGACCTCATCGATAGTGATGAGAATGCCTCGGTGATCCACTGCGTCGGACAACGCCACGAGATCGTGACGGAGTTGCGGCTTCACTTCACGCTGGCGGCTCTCGAACTCCCATGCCGCATTGAAATGCCAGATTCCGAGCGATGTGAGATGCGCCTTGGCGCCGGAGTCGAGCGTATTGATGAGCTGAGGGATCGTGGTTTCCATGACGCGTTCCATCAAGCCGCTACTCGCATCATCGCTGAGTACCAGCCAGCCCCGTTCTGCAGCGGCGTCTTTGAGAAGCGTCAGCATGGAGGTCTTGCCTGCTCCACGTAGACCGGTCACCAGCACGGAGTGGTTCTCACCGAAATCCATCGTCGTGAAGACATCTGTCAGTTCCTCGATGTCTTTCTCGTGCCCGCCGAAAACGAGCGGCTGTTTGCCGTAGCCTGGATTGAACGGGCTGTTGAAATGTTGTTGCGCCGCCGCACTCGCCATGAGGACCCCGTCAGAATCGTATTTATTCTTTTTATTCTAGCGTCGTCCCGGGCGGTGATGCTGGTGTTAGCGTGGATGACGCGGGCTCGATGTCGACCGCAACGGGCGGTCAGGTGAGTTCGTCCGGGTACCGCTGCCGCCGAATCACAGGAGCTTCTTCGTGCCACTCAACGTCATCCACGTCGGCCTCGGTGGTTGGGGAGGCAACTGGGCTCAGATCGCGATCCCGAGGGTGCCGGACGTCGAGGTCGTCGCGGTCGTCGACATCGACGCGGACACCCGAGCCGACGTCCTCACCGCGATAAAGCGCCCGGACCTCCCCGGCTTCGCGTCGCTCGGCGAGGCGCTCGACGACGTCGCCGCGGACGCCGTCATCATCACCGCGCCGGCGGTGACGCACGTGCCGCTCACCCTCGAGGCGCTGGATGCCGGGAAGCATGTGCTCGTGGAAAAGCCCTTCGCCAACACCGTCGCGGACGCCGCCGTCGCGGTGCGCCGGGCTGCGGAGAAGAGCCTCGTCCTGCAGGTCAGCCAGAACTACCGCTTCTACCCGGCGCCGCGCGTGGTGCAGCGATTGCTGACGGCCGGCGAGATCGGCGAGGTCTCGGCGATCAACATCGACTTCCGGCAGTGGGACAACGACGCCCCGAAGCCCACCCACCGGCACTACCGGTTCCCGCACCCGCTGATCAACGACATGGCGATCCATCACTTCGACCTTCTCCGCAAGGTGACCGGGCTCGAGGCCGCGAGCGTCTACGCGAAGGTGGGCGATCCGTCCTTCAGTCGGTACGACGAGGAGGCCTCCGCCGTCATCGTCATCGAGATGGAGTCGGGTCTCGTCGTGAGCTATCGCGGCAGCTGGGTGAGCCGTGGCGCGCCGACGGCGTGGGCGGGCGAATGGGCGATCGACGGGGAGACCGGGCAGATCGAATTCACCAGCCGGCTCGGGGACAAGCCCGACGGCGACCGGGTGTCGCTCCGACGTCCCGGAGCCGAGCCCGTCGCGGTCGAGCTCGAGGACATGCCGCTCTACGGGCGGTCGGCCGGCCTGCAGCACTTCGCGCGGTCGATCGCGTCCGGCACCGCTCCCGAGACGGCCGGAGCCGGGAACCTCGGGAGCCTCG
>CAKTZW010000084.1 GCA_934636065.1 uncultured Labedella sp. | reverse complement strand
GGATCGGAGACCTGCTGTCGTTCCAGCCGGGCGAGGTCGCGAAGATCGCGCTCGCGATCTTCTTCGCCGGGTACCTCGTGCGGACGCGTGACACCCTCTCGCTCGTCGGACGCCGCTTCCTCGGCATCCAGTTCCCGCGGCTGCGCGACCTCGGACCCATCGTCGTCGTCTGGGCCCTCTCGATGGGCGTCATCGTCTTCCAGCGTGACCTCGGCACGGCCCTGCTGTACTTCGGCATGTTCACGGTGATGATCTACGTCGCCACGGGCCGGCTGAGCTGGGTGCTCATCGGCCTCGGACTCTTCGGCGGCGGAGCGGCCGTCGCGAGCCAGTCCCTCACCTACGTCAACGGGCGGTTCAACAACTGGCTCGACGCGTTCAGCCAGGAGGTCTACGACGCCGAGGGCGGCAGCTTCCAGCTCCTGCAGGGCATCTTCGGTCTCGCCCACGGCGGCCTGGTGGGGACGGGTCTCGGCCAGGGCCGGCCAGCCATCACGCCGCTCGCGGAGAGCGACTACATCATCGCGAGCCTCGGCGAGGAGCTCGGCCTCGCCGGCATCTTCGCCATCCTGTCCCTCTACCTCGTGTTCGTCGGCCGCGGCATCCGCGTCGGCTTCCTCGACGGCGACGACTTCGGCAAGCTGCTCTCGCTGGGCCTCGCCTTCACCGTCGCCCTGCAGGTGTTCATCATGGTCGGCGGGGTCACGCGGGTCATCCCGCTCACGGGGCTCACGACGCCGTTCCTCGCGGCCGGCGGTTCGTCCCTCGTCGCGAACTGGATCATCGTCGCGCTCCTGCTCCGCGTGAGCGACAGCGCGAAACCGGCGAGGAATGCGGAGGTGAGCGCGTGAGGAAAGAGCTCAAGCGAGTGAGCGTCGTGGTCGTCGCGATGTTCACGGCACTCTTCGTCTCGACGAGCGTCATCACGGTCTTCCAAGCCGACACGCTCGCCGCGGACCCGCGGAACTCGCGTACCCTGTACGACAGCTACCGCACCGAGCGCGGCCCGATCCTCGCCGGGAGCGAGGTCATCGCCGAGTCGATCGCGACGGGCGACCGCTTCGCGTTCCAGCGCCAGTATCCGCAGGCGGAGCTGTACTCCGCCGTCACGGGCTACTTCAACCCGACCCAGGGCTCCTCCGGTGTCGAGCGGGCGATGAACGACCTCCTGAGCGGCACCTCGGATCTGCAGTTCCTCGACGAGATCAACCGCATCATCTCCGGCCAGCCGCCGAAGGGCGCCGCCGTACAGGTGACGATCGATCCCGCCGTCCAGCGGGCCGCGTTCGACGCGCTCGGCGACCTGACCGGCTCCGTCGTCGCGATCGAGCCCGACACCGGCCGCATCCTCGCGATGGTGTCGAAGCCGACGTACGACCCGAACCTCCTCGCGGGCACCGACTCCCAGGCCGTCATCGGGAACTACAACGCGCTGCTCGAAAACGAGGGCGACCCGCTCATCAACCGCGGCATCTCCGGCAACCTCAACCCGCCGGGGTCGACCTTCAAGCTCATCGTCGCGACGGCCGCCTTCGAATCCGGCGACTACGCGCCCGAGACGCAGCTGCCGAATCCCGCATCGCTGACCCTCCCGGGCACGAACACGACCGTCTACAACTCCGGCCGCGGGCAGTGCGGCGGCGGCGGCGACACGGTCTCGATCGCCGACGCCATCCGCTACAGCTGCAACATCCCCTTCGCGGAGCTCGGCATGAAGCTCGGCGACGACGTGATCCGCGAGACGGCGGAGCGGTACGGGTTCGACGGCGACCTCCAGATCCCGCTCTCGGTCGAGCCGAGCGTCTACCCGCAGGTCCTCGACACCCCGCAGACCGGGCTGAGCTCGTTCGGTCAGTCCGACGTCCGCGCCACGCCGCTGCAGATGGCGATGGTCTCCGCGGGCATCGCGAACGACGGCGAGCTCATGACACCCGGACTCGTCGACGAGGTCACCGGACGCAACCTCGAGGTCCTTCAGGGCTTCGAGCCGAGCGTGCTGCAGACGACCTCGACGCCCGAGACCGCTGACGCGATCACGCAGGCGATGATCGCGAGCGTCTCGAGCGGCGCCGCGACCAATGCGAGAATAGACGGAGTCAGCGTCGCCGGTAAGACGGGAACGGCGGAGAACGGCAGCGGCGATCCGTACACGCTGTGGTTCACGGGATTCGCACCGGCGGAGGACCCCGAGGTCGCCGTCGCGGTCGTCATCGAGAACGGTGGCGGACGAGGTCAGGACGGAAGCGGAAACGCGTTGGCGGCTCCGGTCGCGAAGAAGGTACTAGAGGCGGTGCTGAACGAATGAGACCCATGTCAGGGGTGACCTTCGGAGGAAGGTACGAGCTCGAGTCGCGTATCGCGATCGGTGGGATGGGCGAGGTCTGGAAGGCGACCGACCAGGTCATCGGCCGGACCGTCGCGATCAAGATCCTGAAGGACGAGTACATGGGGGACCCCGGGTTCCTCGAGCGCTTCCGGGCAGAGGCCCGTCACGCCGCCCTGGTGAACCACGAGGGCATCGCCAACGTGTACGACTACGGCGAGGAGAACGGTTCCGCCTACCTCGTCATGGAGCTCGTGCCGGGAGAGGCGCTCTCGACGATCCTCGAGCGCGAGCAGGTGCTCTCGACGGACAAGGTCCTCGACATCACGGCGCAGACCGCGCTGGCCCTGCAGGCCGCTCATGCCGCCGGCCTCGTGCACCGCGACATCAAGCCGGGCAACCTCCTCATCACCCCCGAAGGCCGCGTGAAGATCACCGACTTCGGCATCGCGCGCATCGCCGACCAGGTGCCGCTCACCGCGACGGGTCAGGTCATGGGCACCGTCCAGTACCTCTCCCCCGAGCAGGCCTCCGGCCACCCCGCGTCGCCCACGACCGACATCTACTCGCTCGGCATCGTCGCGTACGAGAGCCTCGCGGGCAAGCGGCCCTTCACGGGCGAGTCGCAGGTCGCGATCGCGATGGCGCAGATCAACGAGGCCCCGCCGGAGCTCCCGGTGACGGTGCCGGAGCCGGTGCGCAACCTCGTCTTCAGCATGATCGCGAAGAGCCCGGCGGAGCGTCCCTCCTCCGCCGCGCACGTCGCTCGGGCGGCCCAGGCGCTCCGCCGCGGCGACGTCGCGACGGCCACCGTCGCGGTGCCCGCCATCGCGGAGGGCGTGGACATCACCGCGTCGACGAAGCTCATGGGCGCGACAGCGCCGGACGACGCCACGATGCTGCTCACGTCCTCGGGCGGCCCGTCCGCGACGGCCCCCGTGCCGCTCATCGACGACGAGCAACAGGACGGCGAGAAGAAGAAGCGGTCCGTCTGGACCTGGCCGCTCGTGGCACTCGTGCTCCTGCTGCTCATCGCCCTCATCGGGTTCCTCTGGCCGCTCATCTCGCCCTCGTCGAACGACGCCGAGACGAGCGCTCCCCCGTCGTCCTCCGAGCCGGCGCCCACGCCCTCATCGCCGACTCCCACCGAGGAGGAGCCCGACACCGTCACGATCAACGAGGCGGACTTCATCGGGCTCCCCTACGCCGACGCGGCAGCGGAGGTGGCCCGCCTCGGACTCGTGCCGGAGCGGGAGGTCGGGGCCGCCGCGGCGGCGCAGGACCAGGTCGACACCGTGTCCGGTGTGAGCCCGCGCGGAAACGTCGCACCCGGCTCCACGATCGTGCTGACCGTCTACGGAGACCTTCCGAGCGTCCCCGCACCGAGCGCGTCCCCGTCGATCGCCAATTGCGCCAGCCCCTGCGCGGTCGACGCCGGAGGGACCTACACGGTCAGCTGGTCGGCGTTCTCCCAGTGCCCGTCGGGCACCTCGGTCTCCGGCTATACCCTCAGCATCCAGGGCGGGACGACGGAAGCGGAAGGCGGCTTCGTCACCGGCACCTCCGCCGTCGTCACCATCGATCAGGCGGCGACGAGCGTCATCTTCAGCTACACCGTCACGTGCGGCAGCGCGACGTCCCCCTCCTCCCCGTCGGGGTCGGCGACGGTCAACCCGCCCGACGACGGCGGCGACGGCGGCGATGGCGGTAACGAGGGCGAAGGCGGCGGCAACGGCGGCGGCAACGGAAACGGGAACGGCAACCCGGGCGAGGGCGGCGGCAACGAAGAGGGGTGATCCCTCTCGGTTAGGATTGCCTGGGCGCGTGAGCGTCCACGATGAGGGAGACGAGTGGTGACTGACGGACAACGCCTTTTCGCGGGGCGCTATCTCGTCGGCGACGTCATCGGCCGCGGAGGCATGGCGAACGTCTACCGCGGCGAGGACACCAAGCTCGGTCGTGTCGTCGCGATCAAGGTCCTCAAGGCGCAGCTCGCGTCCGACCCTGCCTTCCGCACCCGCTTCCGCCAGGAGGCGCAGGCCGCCTCGCGCATGGCGCACCCCACGATCGTCCGCGTGTTCGACGCGGGCGAGGAGATGGTCACCCGCGCCGACGGCGAGGTCGTGACCGAGCCCTTCATCGTCATGGAGTACGTCGAGGGGCGGCTCCTCAAGGACATGATCGCCGAGGGACCGCTCGGCACGAAGCAGGCGGCCGACATCGCGCGCGGCATCCTCACCGCCCTCGAGTACTCGCACCGTGCGGGTGTCGTGCACCGCGACATCAAGCCGGGCAACGTCATGATCACCCCGGACGACACGGTGAAGGTCATGGACTTCGGCATCGCGCGGGCGGTGAGCGATTCGTCGTCGACGGTGGCCCAGACGACGGCGATCCTCGGCACGGCGTCCTACTTCTCGCCGGAGCAGGCCAAGGGCGAGACGGTCGATGCGCGCACCGACCTCTACTCCACGGGCGTCGTGCTGTTCGAAATGCTGACGGGGCGCACGCCGTTCCGCGGCGAGACCGCCGTCTCGGTGGCGTACCAGCACGTCAGCGAGACGCCCGTCCGGCCGTCGTCCGTCAACCCCGACGTCTCCCCCGCCCTCGACGAGGTCGTCCTGCGTGCGCTCGGCAAGGGCCGCTTCGACCGATACCAGACGGCCCCGGAGTTCATGGAGGAGCTGGAGCTCGCCGCCGCCGGCCGCCTGCCGAAGCGACGGATCGTCGACGATCAGGCGACGGCCATCTTCGGCGCCGCTCCCACCGCGGGCGAGCAGACGGCACACGCCCTGCGGCAGCTGACGAGCGACGACACGGTCACGCGCACGCAGCGCCGCCCGCCGGTGGTCTGGATCTGGTCCGGTGTCCTCGTCGTGGCCTTCGTCATGGTCGCGGTCCTCGTCTGGGTCCTCAATCTCTCGAACACCCAGCCGGAGATCGCGGCGGCCTCACGCGTCGTCCCCGACCTCTCCGACACCACGTGGGAGTCCGCGCAGGAGACCCTGACGGGCCTCGATCTCGTGCCCACCCGCCTCGACGAGGCGTCGAGCGAGGTCGAGGAGGGACACGTGATCCGCACCGATCCTCCCGCGACCACGACCGTCTCCCCCGAGGAGACGATCCGCGTGTACGTGTCGACAGGCGCCGAGCAGGTGACGGTCCCCGACCTCTCCGGACTGGACCAGGCCGGCGCCACGGCGGCGCTCGAGGAGGCCGGGCTCGAGCTCGGCACCATCACGGACGAGAACTCGCCGACCGTCGCGGCCGGCGTCGTGCTCGGATCCTCCCCGGCCTCCGCCACCGAGACCGACGTCGGCTCGAGCGTCGACCTCGTGCTCTCCAACGGCAAGGTGACCATCACCGACGTCACGGGGCAGACCATGAGCGTCGCCCGCCAGCTGCTCGAGGACGCGGACGTCGGCCTCACCGTGAGCCCGATCGCCGATCCCTCGTGCCCGGCGGAACCGGGAGAGATCATCACGTCGCAGTCGCTGGCGCCGGGCGAGGTCGATCAGAAGTCGACCATCGAGCTCACCTACTGCACGGGTCAGGCCGACGACGGCACCGGCGGCGAGGACACCCCCGACCCGCAGGGCTGACCCGCAGGGCTGACCCGGTCCCGACCGCGTCAGAGACGGACGAGCGGGCTCAGCGTCTTCGCCGCGTCCTTCGCCTCCGCGAGTCCGACGGACGCCAGCCAGTTGCCGATCATCAGGTAACCGCCCTCCGTGAGGACGCTCTCCGGATGGAACTGCACGCCGACGATCGGGGCGTCGGCGTGGCGGACGCCCATGATGACCCCGCCCGTCGTGCGGCTCGTGACGACGAGATCGTCCGGCACCGTGCCGTCGACAACGGCGAGCGAGTGGTACCGGGTCGCCGTGAACGGCTGCGGCACACCGTCGTAGAACGAGTCGTCGTCGTGCTCGACCTGCGACGTCTTCCCGTGCATGAGCTCCTCGGCGTTCGTCACCGTCGCACCGAACGCCTCGGCGATGGCCTGGTGCCCGAGGCACACACCGAGAAGGGGGGTACCCGACGCGAACGCCGCGTTCACGACGGGGATCGACACGCCCGCCTCCGACGGCTTGCCCGGTCCCGGCGAGACCAGCACCGCGTCGTAGTCGCCGAGGCGGTCCGCGGCCTCGTCCGCCGCGAAGGCGTCGTTGCGCAGGACATCGGTCTCGGCGCCGAGCTGACGGAGGTATCCGTTGAGGGTGTAGACGAAGCTGTCGTAGTTGTCCACGACGAGGACTCGCGTCATGTCGGTGCTCCCTTACGTCGTGCGGCTATTCCTCCACGGTCACATCGGGGACCGGGATGAGCTCCTGAACCAGCGGGAAGACCCAGGTGAAGAGGACGTACACCACGGCCGCCACCAGGACGAGCACGATGATGAGTCGGATCCACACCGGGCCGGGCAGTGCCCGCCAGAGCGCTCCATACATTATCCGTCACCCTCCGGCAGTTCGAGAGACGCGGGCGCGGCCTCGGTGATGGGCGTGAACGACTCGAACACGCCGTAGGCGATGATGCGCTCGGCGGCCGAGTACATCGGACTGCAACTCGTCAGCGTGATCAACCGGTCCGTGGCCTCGATGCCGTCGGCCTGCGGAACCGGATTGAGCACGTCGGACGCCGACGGCGTGACGTACTCGAGGGTGCGGAACCGGTAGGTGTACCAGCCCTCCGCCGTCTGCACGACGATCGCATCGCCGACGCGGAGGTTCGCGATGAGGTTGAGCGGCTTTCCATACGTCGTGCGGTGGCCCGCGACGGCGAAGTTGCCGACCTCGCCCGGTGCCTGCGTGGTGAGATAGTGGCCGATACCGATGGGGTTGAGCGTGCGCGGCCGGGTGATCCCGCCCGCGATGGTGGCCTGGTAGTCGTCGCCGAAGCGCGGGATGGTGAGCGTGCCGAACTCCTCCGCGTCGCCTGCGGTCGTCCCGGGCGGGGGCGCTGCCGGGTCGGCCGGCTCCTCGGAGGGGGACGGCGTCGGGTTCTCCCGTGCGGCGTCGATCAGGGACTGCGACAGCTCCTCCGCCGCGGTGTTCTGCTCAGAGCGGACCACGAGGTCGTTGAACCAGAGCTGCCAGAACAGGAACAGGAAGATGAGGACGCCGGCCGTGATGGACAGCTCCCCCACGACACCGAGCAC
>CAKTZW010000083.1 GCA_934636065.1 uncultured Labedella sp. | reverse complement strand
TCCTGACCGTGGCTCGGGACCCAGAGCGCGAGCTGGCCCTGGCGCTGCAGGTTGCCCGCCTCGATGTCGAAGGCCCGGACGAGGGACATGTCACGGAACATGCGCTGGAGGGTCTCGTCGTCGAGGCGTTCGACGACGGCCTCGTACTGCTCGGCGCCCGGGGTGGGCGAGAACGATCCGTCCGGTGCGAGGAACTGCACGGGCGAATCCGCCACCGTGCGCGTCGCGTCAGTCAACTCGAGCCTCCGTTCGTCTGGCGGGGTGGTCGGCGGGGAGCTCCGCGACGATCCGGGTCGCCGCGGCCACGACGTGGTCGACGGCGTCGGCCTCTCCGACCGAGACGCGGACGCCGTCCCCCGGGAAGACACGAGCGACGACGCCGTGGTCGAGCAGGATCTCGCCGACCCGCGTGGCGTCGTCCCGGGCCGGGATCCACAGGAAGTTGCCCTGCGCCTCGGGGACGTCGAGCCCGGCGGATCGGACCTCCGCCGCCAGTCGGTCGCGCAGGGACGCAAGCGATCGCACCCGCTCGAGCAGCTCGTCCTCGAGCCCCAGCGAGACGACAGCGGCCCGCTGCGCCGGCTCCGTGACCGAGAGGGGGATGGCGGCGGCGCGGGCGGCGTCGAGGATGACGGCGGGCCCGATGGCCCACCCGATGCGCAGACCGGCGAGCCCGTAGGCCTTCGAGAAGGTGCGCAGCACGACGAGGTTGCGGTGGTGCCCGACGAGGTCGAGTCCGTCGACGGCCGCCGGATCCGTCACGAACTCGGCATAGGCCTCGTCGAGGAGGACGAGGACGTCCGACGGGATCCGGTCGAGGAAGGCGGCGAAGTCCTCCGCCGTCACCACCGTGCCCGTCGGGTTGTTGGGCGAGCAGACGATGACGACCCGGGTGCGGTCGGTGACCGCGTCGGCGAGGGCGTCGAGGTCAAGGGAGTGGTCGGAGCGGTTCGGCACCTGCACGCTCGTCGCGCCGGCGACGGTCACGAGACCCGGGTAGGCCTCGAAGGAGCGCCAGGCGTAGACGACCTCGTCGCCGGGGCCGGCCGCCGCGGTGATGAGCTGGCTGAGGAGGGCGACCGAGCCGGCGCCCACGTGCACCTCGTCGACGCTCACGCCGTGGCGCTCGGCGAGCACCTCACGGACGGCGAGCGCCGAGGCATCCGGATAGCGGTTGACCGCGACGGCTCCCGCGACGGCCTCGACGACGCCGGGAAGCGGGGGGAACGGGTTCTCGTTGCTCGACAGCTTGTAGGCGTCGGGTCCGGCCGGCTTCCCCTGACGGTACGGGGGAGTCGCCAGGATCTCCGGACGGAGCTTGACCGTCGGCTGCTCGGGGGACGTCACCATTCGAGTGTAGACGCGCGTCTCATAACGGGGCCGGAATACCGCCGCTGTGCCCGGCGAGCCCGCTCGGCGTCGCCGAGGGCCGGGCGCGATGCGCTCATGCGGCGCTCACGCGAGGCCCTGCGCCGCTCGCGGACCACGCTCCCGGGGCGGCGAAGCTGGCACGTGCTCCCGGCTCCGTGGGATAGTTGCCGCATGGGCGGACTCCTCCTACGCATCGTGATCAACGCCGTCGCCATCTGGCTCACCACTCTCATCGTGGCGGGGGTCACCGTCACCCCCTGGGCCGGAGGGGACTGGGTCGCCACCGTGGTGACCTATCTCATCGTCGCCGTGGTCTTCGCTCTCGTGAACAGCATCGTCGGCACGGTCATCCGGATCGTCGCCTTCCCGCTCTACATCCTCACGCTCGGCCTCATCTCCTTCATCGTGAACGGCCTCCTGCTCATGCTCGTCGCCGCCATCACGTCGCTGTTCGATTTCGGACTCGAGGTCGACGGGTTCTGGTGGGGCGTGCTCGGAGCACTGGTCTTCGCGATCATCAACGGCATCTTCAACCTCATCCTCCGACCGCAGCTGCGCTCGCGCGACTGAGCCGGCCCCGGCGGGCGCCTCGTGATCCGCCCCGCGGTCACGGCGCGACCCGCTCGGCCCGATAGTCGACGGCGGCCCCGGAGCCGCCGGGCGGAGCGATGCGCTCGAGCGATTCGCGCAGCCCCACCATGCGCTGGTCCTCCGAGCGATCCATGAGCTCGGCGGTCCGCTCGTATTCCGCGAGGGAATGCGCGCTCAGGAGGGAATCGCCCTCCTGTTCCCGCGAGACCGTGTCGCGCGAGACGACGGTGCGCTCGTCGTCGACCGGCGGCTGCCCGGCGAGCGCCGGCACGAGATCGTCGGAGTGCTCGACGGCGACGGTCGTCACCCCCTCGCCCGGGGCGATCTGCGCGGACGGCGCCCCGAAGGTCACGAGGGAATCGACGGAGTAGTCGCCGCTCTCGGCCACGGCCGCCGCGACGAGCCCGCCCTGCGAGTGGCCCGCGAGCGTCACCCGGTCGCCCGGCGACACGCCGGCGTCGTCCATCGCCTGCACCACGGCGCGGTAGGCGGCGCCGTCCTCCCCAGCCATCGAACCGATGGCGGACTCCACGTCGAAAGCCTCGTCGCCCGGACCCAGCCCCACTTCCACCGTGCCGCCGACGTACACGGCCCACGACGTCTCGTCGTCAGGGCCGGTATACCTCTCGACGCGGATCTGCGGCCCGCCCGCCGCGTTCGCGGGGATCCGCTGGGCCAGGTCGGCGACAGTCGTCGGCGGCGTGACGACGCGGGGCCCACCCGACGGTGCGACGGTGACGGGGGTGTCGGTCGCACGGATCGCCGCCCCGACGAGCGGCGAGCCGACGACGCCGGCGAGCCCCGCGCTACCCGTGCCCGTGGGGAGCCGCGCCGCGCCGGTGAGGACGTCGTCGCTCGCCGAGACGGCGGCGCGCACGAGACCGGCGGCCGCCGGATGCGCGACGTGCCGCCCGTTCGCGAGCAGCCAGGCCCCGACCTCGGCACCGACGGACATGATCGCCCGCCGCGACACGGGGTGCGCCCACGCGACACCACCCGCGATGAGAGCCGGCACCGCGACGGGCAGCGCCCACACGGCCGCCGGGGCGATGAGCGCGGGAAGAGTCGCGCTCGCCAGCAGTCCGAAGGATCGACCCGCGAGCGCCCCCATCCAGTCGACGAACGACGCGGCGGCCCGATCCGCGCCGCCGTACAAGGACGCGGCGACGGCCGCGGCGGCTCCGACGCTCGCGGCCTGCTCCGCCGCCCGTTCGAGCGCCGCCATGGCGGACGAGAGGTCCTCGTGAGCGAGATCGACACTCGCCGCCTCGGGCACGGACGCAACGCGGGCGACGGCCTCGCGGACGTCCATCCGCCACGCGGAGACCGTGGAGGCGAGCAGGTCGAGGAACATCGCCCGCTCGTGGAGCTCGTCCGTGTCGACACTCGTGCGTCCTCCCGTCGAGACGTCGATGCCGCTCATCGGGCCGCGCCGATCGGTTCGTCCACGACCTCGACGTTCGCGAGCGCGAGGAGCGCTCGATCGATGGACTCGATCCCTCGGGCGAGAGCGCGCCGGGCGGCCGCCAGCTCCTGCGCGATCTCGACGAGGCGCGACCGGAACAGGTCCGCCGTGATCGAATCCCACTGCTCCGCATCGGCACGCGTCAGCACGTCGCGCGCCGACGCACTGACGAGTGCGTGCAGCCGCGCGACGGCCCACCGTTGCCCCCTGAGCGCCTCGCGCGCCCGCTCGAGCCCCTCCCGAGTGAACTCGGTCATCTCCATCCCTCCTCGTCGGGTCCCCTGCCCGACGGGTCGACTCTCGCGGAGCGGGCGAGGCGACGGTGGACGCTGCTGGACGCCGGGGAGGACTCCCCCGCGCCCGACCATCTGGACGACGGTCCGCCCCGCGCCCGACCGTTTCAGCGCGATCGGTCCGCTCTGTGCACCGGCCCCGCCGTGCGCCACAATGGGCGGATGGACTTCGACGGCCCGACGACGAAGACGGTGCAACCCTTCCGGATCTGTTTCGTGTGCGCCGGGAACATCTGCCGGTCCCCCATGGCCGAGGTCGTCTTCGCGCGACTGGTCGAACGGGCCGGACTCTCCGCTCACGTCGCCGTCGAGTCCGCCGGTACCGGTGACTGGCACGTGGGCGAACAGGCCGACCGAAGGACGATCGCCGCCCTCGACCGGCTCGGCTACGACGGAAGCGCCCACCGCGCTCGGCAGTTCCAGGCCGAGTGGTTCGACGGTCTCGACCTCGTCGTCGCTCTCGACCGCAGCCACGAGCGCATCCTGCGTTCCTGGGCCACGACGGAGGAGGACCGCAGCAAGATCGGTCTCCTGCTCGGTTTCGACCCGGCTCAGACCCCGGCCGGCGATGTCCCGGACCCCTATTACTCCGACGATCGGACCTTCGACGAGGTTCTTGGGATGATAGAGCGGGCGTGCACGGCACTCTTCCGCCAACTCCAACCCGCCGTCCGTCAGGGAGCAACACGATGACCGCACTTCCCCCTCAACCGCTCAGCCCCCTCGACGGGCGCTACCGCGCCGCCGTGACGGAGTTGGGTGAGCACCTCAGCGAGGCGGGTCTCAACCGCGCACGGGTGCACGTCGAGGTGGAGTGGCTCGTCTTCCTCACCGACCGGTCCATGTTCGGCTCGACGCCCCTCTCCGACGAGCAGCGGGACGCGCTGCGCGGCCTCGTCCGCGATTTCGGTCAGGAGGAGATCGACGAGCTCGCCGCTCTCGAGGCGACGACGCGCCACGACGTGAAGGCCGTCGAGTACCTCGTGCGGTCACGGCTCACGGCTCTCGGACTCGACAGTGTCGCGGAGCTCACGCACTTCGCGTGCACGAGCGAGGACATCAACAATCTCTCCTACGCCCTCACCGTGTCCGCCGCCGTCCGCGACGTGTGGCTGCCGAAGTATCACGGCGTCATCGACGCGCTGAGCGCGCGCGCCGTCGAGTTCCGTGACGACGCGATGCTCGCTCGGACGCACGGCCAGCCGGCCACGCCGACGACCATGGGCCGCGAGATCGCGGTGACGGCTTACCGCTTGACGCGCATCGCGGCGCAGATCGAGGCCACCGAGTACCTCGGCAAGTTCTCCGGTGCGACGGGCACGTTCTCGGCACACGTCGTCGCGGACCCCACCGCGGACTGGACTGCCCTCTCGAAGGAGTTCGTGGACGGGCTCGGGCTCACCTGGAACCCCCTCACGACGCAGATCGAGTCCCACGACTGGCAGGCCGAGCTCTACTCCCGCGTGTCGCACGCGAACCGCGTCCTGCACAATCTCGCGACCGACGTGTGGACCTACATCTCGATGGGGTACTTCCGTCAGATCCCGCAGGCCGGTGCCACGGGATCGTCGACGATGCCGCACAAGATCAACCCGATCCGCTTCGAGAACGCCGAGGCGAACCTCGAACTGTCCTCCGCTCTGCTCGATTCGCTCGCGGCGACCCTCGTGACCTCCCGCCTCCAGCGGGACCTCACCGATTCCACGACGCAGCGCAACATCGGCGTCGCGCTCGGGCACTCCCTGCTCGCCCTCGACAACCTCACCCGCGGTCTCGGCGAGATCGACCTCGACCGCGCCGCTCTCGCCGCGGACCTCGACTCCAACTGGGAGGTGCTCGGCGAGGCGATCCAGACGGTGATCCGGGCGGAGGTCGTCGCCGGTCGATCCACGATCTCGGACCCCTACGCGCTGCTGAAGGAGCTCACGCGTGGGAAGCGCATCGGTCACGAGGATCTGACGGCGTTCGTGACGGGGCTCGACATCGGGGACGAGGCGAAGGCGCGGCTGCTCGCGCTCACCCCCGGCACCTACACCGGCGTCGCGTCCGGTCTCGTCGACTACCTCCCCTAGCCCCACCACATGAAAACGGAGATGGTGCACGTAGCTACGTGCACCATCTCCGTTTTCATGTCGTATCAGTGGGGGGAGGGCGGGTTGTCCTGCTCCTCGAGGTCCCGCTTCTCGTCATCGGTCGGCGCGATCGAGAGGGCGAACATCGCGAGCAGGACGAGGCCGACGATGAAGGCGACTCCGAAGCCGACGGCACCGATGACGATGTCGCGCGTCGACATGAGGGCGATGAGGCCCGTGAACAGGCCCATCGCGGCGGCGAGGCCGAGGAGTTCGAGCGGCTTGAGAACGTCGCGCATGCTCGGGCGACCGGACCGGCTCACGAGGCCCTCCCCTCGCTCGTCGCGCCGGCCACGGTCGGGCGGCCCCGCTCACCACGCAGGCTGACGCCCCCGATACCAAGGTACGCCGCGACGATGGCCGCATACGCGCCGAACAGGCCCACCGCCATGATCGACGTGGTCATCGTGCCGGACACGCCCTGGGCGCCCGAGTACTCCGTGATGAAGTCCGGCGGGACGGCGAGGAACACGACGCCGAGCAGGACGGTGATGCCACCGACGGCGATCCAGTCCCGGGCGAGCGGGGTGCGCGAGCGGCCGACGAGGCCGGCGATGAGCTCGAGGAGCCCGGCGCTCAGCGCCCAGGCGACAACGAGGTAGACGTAGGCGGGCGGTGTCGGCGCGAGGATGGCGAAGGCGAGAGCCGCGATCGCGGCGAGCCCCGAGACGGCGGCCTGGCCGAGGAAGAAACGACGGGATACCACGTCGTCGCGGAGCCGAGCCGCCCCGAAGACGCCCCCGAGCACTCCGCCGGCGAGTGCGAAGGCGCCGAACAGGAGCAGGCCCAACAGGCTCGAGTGGTCGGGCGAGAAGGTCGTCACGAGCGCGATGACGGCGGCGACCACGGCACGCACGAGCGGCACCGGCCAATAGGCCTGGGCGATGCTGCCCGCCGGCCCGGCGAGGGCGCCACGATCGAGGTCGGCGGGGTCAGCCACGGGTCAAGGCCTCTTTCGGTGGGTTCTGCGGAGCCCCTCCAGTCTACGTGCTCCCCCTGAGCGTCCCGACCGGGCGCATCGACGACCTGACGGGCCGCCGGGCTGCGGATCGCCGACGGTTCTCGGCCTCAGAGCTCCTCGGGCTCGGGCAGCCGCGCGAAACGCGGAGCGAGCAGCAGGAGGACGAGCGCGGAGGCGCCGCCACCGAGCAGGAACGGCAGCGTGACGTCGACGCGACCGAGAAGACCGCCGAGGACCGCGCCGATGGGCGCCGCTCCCCAGTGGAGCGTCCGCCACGTACCGTGGACGCGTCCGAGGAGGTGGCTCGGCACGGCCGCCTGACGCAGCGAGATGATCAGGACGTTCCACGATGCGATCGAGGCGGCGTAGACGAAGAGGGCGGCGGCGAGCGCCCACAGGGTGGGGACCGCCCACACGAACACGAACGCCAGTGACCCGACGATGCCCGCGATCGCCATGGTCCTCCCCGTTCCGAGTCGACGTCGCAGCCGATCGACCACCAGAGCCGCGACGACCGCGCCGAGCGCCTCCGTCAGCAGGAGCACTCCGTAGAAGCCCTCGGGGAGACCGAGTCGATCGATGGCGAGGAGCGGGAGCAGCGCCGCGGCGGCCGTGAGGCAGAGGGCGAAGAAGGTGCTGAAGAGCCACAGCATCATGAGCATCCGGCTGCCGAGCAGGAAGCGGATGCCGGCCCC
>CAKTZW010000082.1 GCA_934636065.1 uncultured Labedella sp. | reverse complement strand
ATCCTCGGCGGGCACCTGCACTACTCGGCCCACGGCCTCTTCCACGGCATTCCCGTCTCCGTCGCTGCGGCAACCTGCTACACGATGAACCTCTCCATGCCGCAGCGAGCGGTCAACGGGATGACCGGCGGCCAGTCGTTCCAGGTGCTGCACGTGTACGACGACACGATCGTCCACAGCGTCGTGCCCCTCGGCGAGCACACCACCTTCGACACCTTCGACGACGCCTTCATCACCCGCATGGAGGAACTCACTCCGGAGGAGCGGATCGAGGCGTTCTCGCGCAAACGCTGAGGCGTGGCTCACCGGTCCTTCACATACCGGAAGAGGTGTCGCTCGCGCGTGAGCGCGAGCGCCGCCCCCGCCCCGAGGAAGACGGCCACCGCCGAGGGCGCGACGATCCGGGCGGTGAGGAGGAGCGTCGTCGCGCGATCGCCCGGGGGACCCAGGGCCGCGGCGACGGCCGTGACTCCGAACGCCGCGACGAGCACGGGCACGACCCACGCCGCGGTCTCGAGGGCGAGCACGGCGCCGAGCGCCGAGCGGGGGACGCGCGTGTGCAGCGCGGACGCGACGGCGATCCTCCGGAGCCGCACGGAGACGAAGCCGATGACGGCGGACGCCGCTGCCGCCGCTCCCCACGCCCCTGAGGTGAGCCGGTCGCGGAACGCGGTCGAACCGTCGAAGGAGACTCCGAGAGTCGCGTTGAGCCGGGAGAGCTGGACGTCGGCGTCCGCGTCGCTGCTCGGGTCGAGCGCGGTGAGCAGGAGCGGTTCGATGCGTTCGTCGACCGGCCAGGCGTCGACCCAGCACTCGTCGAAGAGTGCGGCCGACGTGTCGGGCGGCACGACGTCGAGAGCCGCGTAGCCGAATCCCACGCGGCGGCCGTCGGACGGGTACCGGTAGACGCCCGCGAGTCGCGTCGTTCCGTCCGTCGTCTCGAGCGCACCTCCCGTCGTCCGGCCGGCGGAGACGGCGGCGTCCTCGGAGAGGACGAGACCGTTCCCGTCCGTCGCCGCGGACAGCACCTCAGGGAGATGCGGCGTCACGGAGTAGAGGGTGAGCGGTGACTGTGGGAGCGTCGCGAGACGCAACCCGTCGTCCTCCTGCCGGAGCGCTCCAGCCGCCCGCACGCCGGGCAGCGAACCGAGCGCCTCGCACGCCTCTCCGCGCACGCGCCCCTCGGCCGTGATCGTGACGACGGATCCGCCGGCCGCCCGGTAGCGTTCGGCCTCGTCGACGAGCGAGCGCACGGCGGACTGGTCGGCCACGACGAGGCCTCCGACGACGACGCCGAACACGAGGGCGAGGACCCCGACGCGCGCGGTCCCCGTGACGACATCGCGCCACGCCTCGCGACGGATCGCCGACCACCTCACGGGCGACTCCCGCGCCGCTGGGGCGTTCCGGCGGTGTTCGCCGCGACGACGTCGGCGACCGTGAGGTCGATGTGGCGCGTGCACGCGGCGCGGGTGCGGGCGTCGTGCGTCGCGACGACGGCGATCGTGGTCGGGCTCGCGGCGGCGAGGAGCGCGTCGTTCACGTCGGTCGCCGTCCGCGCGTCGAGCTGTGCTGTCGGTTCGTCGACGAGGAGGAGGTTAGGCTCGGCGGCGAGACCGCGGGCGAGCATGAGGCGTTGCGCCTCGCCGCCGGACAGTGCGCGGAAGGGCCGGTCGGCGGAGTCGGAAAGTCCGAAACGCTCGAGGGTGACGCGCGCCGCGGCGTCGGCGTCACTCGGCCGGTGGCCGCGCGCGAGGTAGGCGAGGGCGACGTGGTCGGCTGCGGTGCGTCCGGGGACGCCGAACGGGTTCTGGAAGACCCAGCCGACATCCTCGACACCCGTTCGTCGGACCTCACCGGAGGACGGCCGGATCCAACCGGCGAGGATCGCGAGCAGGGTGCTCTTCCCCGAGCCGGACGGTCCCGTCAGCGAGTAGACCTCGCCGGGCTCGAGGGTCTCGGAGAGGTCGTCGAAGAGCGGAGGGGAGCCGGGGAAGCGGTGGCCGAGTGCGACGAGCTCTATCCGCACGTCGTCGACTCCGGAGGCGCGATCACGACGGTGGACGGCGCGGCGCCGTCACGGAAGCGGACGAGCGACTGGCCGAGCCGGCTCCCGACGATGTCGACCGGGAGGGCGGCGCCATCGGCGACGACGCACCCGGTCGTTCCGTCGACACCGGTGACCGAGGACGGCGGGACGACGGCGATGTCGACAGGTTCCGCGAGCTCGAGGCTCGCGGTGATGCTCGTCGCCTCGCCCTGCACCGCCTCGCGGATGCTCGCCGTGGCGGTCAGCGTCGCGAGAGAGGCCGCATCCCGGACGGCGCCGTCCGCGTCGACGGGGAGGCGCTCCCCGTCGACCACGAGGACGCGCCCGCCGGGCACGAGGTCGCCGGGCGACTCGGTTATCGCGGCGCTCGCGACCCCGGCGACGAGCGACGCGAGGGGCTCGCCAGCCGCCGTCGGCGATCCGGTCCCGAGAGTGCATTCGTCGACGACGACGGAGGGGGCGGGGATCCACAGGATTCGGGAGGCGGCCACGCCGTCGTCGAGAGCGGTTCGGTCACCGAGAGCGCGGAAGCGACGCTCGAGCGCGTCGAGAGTCTCCGGCCCCAGGACACCATCGACTGTGACGGGTTCGCCGAGCCGCGCGAGCTCGCGTTGGAGTGCGCTCACATCGTCGCCGCGGTCCTTCTCGACGAGGTCCCTCCAGAGCGGGACGTCCGTCGCGAGGGTGAGGACGGGGAGCCCGTCGATCGAGAGCGTCCCCTCCCCGGATGCGATCGTCCCACCCGCCGCGCACGAGAACCCGGTGACACGTCCGTCACCGGGGGACGTGACGCTCGTCCCGCCGCCGAGCGTGAACCGCACCGGGACGGAGCGGGCGTCGTCGAAGGGCTCCGTGCCGACGGGTGCGTCGGTGATCGGCTCTGGAGGCGCGAGAGAGGAGGGGGAGGCGGGTGCGATCAGGAGTGCGGCGATGCCCGCGCCCGCCGCGGCGACCGCGACGACCGCCACGAGCGCGCTGCCCACGACTCGCCACCCGATCGGCGCGCGCGCCGATCGGGTCACGCTCCCCGCCCGGATGCCGACATCATGAACGCAATCCCAGCAACCCCAGCGGGTCGCTCTCGCACAGCGAGACGACGCCGAGTCCGGTCTGCTCATCGACGACGAAGGGGTATTCCTCTGAGTCGATGTCGTCGGCGTAGTCGGCGGCGGTGTACGCGGCGCCCACGACGCCCTCGTCCTGCAGACACCGGACGACGATCGTGTTGTCGTCGAGCCTCTCCGGGTTGCGATTCACCCAGGAGTACAGCATGCCGATGCTGTCCTCGCCTGCCGCCCGCGAACACGATTTCACGGCTTCGTTCGCCTCGTCCGGGTCGCGGGAGGGTGATACAGACGTCTCGAACGAGCCGTCGGCGCTGAATCCCGTGAAGTCGATGCCCTGGTCGTCGAGGCAATCGCGGAACGTCTCCGTCATCTCCGCGTATTCCTGATCACTCACGACTCCGTCCGCGAGGACGCTCCGCTCGACATCTGTCGTGGCTGCCTCCCACTCGGCTGCGAAAACGTCCGCCCACGGTCCTTCCATAGGCGGGGCGCTGACGGCCTCGTGAGACGGACCCGACGTGGCCGAGCTGATGCTCGACGCGCAGCCGGTCAGACCGGTGACGAGCGACAGGGACACCAGGCATCCCCGCCGTACTCCGGCCGATGCAGCGCTCGTGCCGTGCGGCGTCACTTCGTGTCCCAGTACGCCGTGTGGCCGCTGAGACCTCCCTGTCGCTCAGCCGACGCACGCTTTCCCTTGGCGACCCAACCTGAATAAGCGCACCGTCCCTGCCAGCAAGCCGTCGTCTTGTGTGTCTTCCTCGAGTGGTCGTACTTCGAGAAGACGTACGTCGTGCTCGCCGGCTCGTACACCCCATAGGCCCAGGTGCCACCGCCGACGGACTTGGTGGTCTGCGCGTGTGCAGCCGACGGCGCGCCCATGATGAGCGCTCCGATCACGAGGGCCGCAGCCGCAGCCCGATTCCCCAGTTTCATGAAGCCTCCCCACGAGTGATCGAGGCCTCGATCGGCGCGATCAGAGCATTGACGCTAGCAAGAATAGATATCCAATTAGGCATAGAGGGATGATCTGTGTATAACGTCCGAGCGGCTTACCGTCCGTCGATGGTCCAGACGTGTCTGCTCAGGACTTCGTCGTCGCCGGTGGCACCCATTCCCACACCGGCTCGCACCAGGGCGTGCTCCTGGAGCCCGGACTAGACTCGAGTGGTCCCGCCACAAGCACCGACACCGGCAATGGAGCCCAACACCGTGACCCCTTCTCAGAGCATGACCGATGAGACGATCCCCTTCGGCAGTGAGACGATGACAGACACCGAGACCCCGCACGCGACGCCGACGTCCGGATCCGACACGCGTGTCGAGACGGACTCGCTCGGGTCGCTCGAGATCCCCGCCACCGCCTACTGGGGCGTCCACACGGCCAGGGCGCTGTCCAACTTCCCGATCACGAAGCGGCCCATCTCGGTCTACCCCGATCTCGTCGTCGCGCTCGCCTCCATCAAGCAGGCCGCTGCCCGCACGAACGCGCAGCTCGGGGTGCTCGACCCGGCGAAGGCCGAGCTCATCGACCGCGCGTGCCAGCGCGTCATCGACGGTGAGTTCCACGACGAGTTCGTGACGGGCGTCATCCAGGGCGGCGCCGGTACCTCCACCAACATGAACGCGAACGAGGTGATCACCAACGTCGCGCTCGAGCTCGCCGGCCGGCCGAAGGGCGACTACGCGTTCCTCTCCCCGTACGACCACACCAACCGCAGCCAGAGTACGAATGACGTGTACCCGACGGCCGTCAAGATCGCCCTCGCGTTCGCGCTGCGTCACCTCCTGACCGAGCTCGACGAGCTCCGTGCGTCCTTCGCGGCGAAGGCCGTCGAGTTCCGGCACGTCCTCAAGGTCGGCCGCACCCAGTTGCAGGACGCCGTGCCCATGACGCTCGGGCAGGAGTTCCACGGCTTCGCGACGACCCTCGGCGAGGACCACGCCCGCCTGTCCGAGACCCTCTGGCTGCTCGCGGAGGTCAACCTCGGAGCGACCGCGATCGGCACGGGCATCACCGCGGATCCGCGCTACGCCGCCGCCGTGGTGACGCACCTCAACGAGATCACGGGACTCCGCCTCGAGACCGCTCCGGACCTCATCGAGTCGACGAGCGACGCGGGCGGCTTCATGTCGTTCAGCGGCACGCTCAAGCGCTCGGCGATCAAGCTCTCGAAGATCTGCAACGACCTGCGGCTGCTGTCGAGCGGGCCGCAGGCCGGCCTGGGGGAGATCAACCTGCCCCCGCGGCAGGCCGGGTCGAGCATCATGCCCGGCAAGGTCAACCCCGTCATCCCCGAGGTGGTCAACCAGGTCGCCTTCTCCGTGGTCGGAGCCGACATGACGGTGACCATGGCGGCGGAGGCGGGCCAGCTGCAGCTCAACGCGTTCGAACCCGTCATCGCCCACTCGCTGCTGCAGTCGGTCACGTGGCTCACGCAGGCCTGTTGGACGCTTCGCGTGAACTGCGTCGACGGCATCACCGCCAACGAGGAGCGGCTCGGGACGATGGTGGGCAGCTCCGTCGGCGTCATCACGGCGCTCACCCCGTTCATCGGGTACACCGCCGCTGCCGCGCTCGCCAAGACGGCCCTCCTCACCGGACGCAACGTCGCCGATCTCGTGGTCGAGTCCGACCTCATGTCGCGTGAGGAGGTCGAGAAGCAGCTGTCGCCGGCGCGGTTGTCGGGCCTCGAGGCCACGACGATGGCGATCCCCGTGATCGATGTCGACGCCGAGACGGCCGACTGACGGGAGGTCACCCGCCGCCGGGACGCGTCAGAGCATCCGGCAGTGGGTCGTGAGTTCGCCGATGCCGTCGATCGACACGGTCACCGTGGACCCGTCCTCGAGGAACACCTGCGGGTCCCGCGAGTAGCCCGCGCCGCCCGGGCTGCCGGTCGAGATGAGGGTGCCGGGGAGGAGCGTCGTGCTGCCCGAGATATGGGCGATGAGCCGCGCGACGCTCCGGACCATGAGGGCCGTCGACGAGTCCTGCAGGGTGCGGCCGTCGAGGACGGTCTTCACGTGCAGGTCCTGCGGGTCGCGCACCTCGTCCTTCGTGACGACGACGGGACCCGTCGGGGTGAAGCCGTCGAACGACTTGCACCGCGTCCACTGCGTCTCGGAGTACTGGATGTTGCGCGCGGTGATGTCGTTGACGACCGTGTAGCCCCAGACGTGGTCGAGGGCGTCCTCCTCCGCGACGTTCCGCGCGGGCTTGCCGATGATGACCCCGAGCTCGGCCTCGTAGTCCACCTGCTCGCTGAGCTCGCGCGGCCACGACGTCGTGTGATCGTGCCCCGTGAGGGAGTTCGGCCACAGGGTGAAGAGGGTCGGCGCCTGATCCGTCTTCAGGTTGAGCTCGGACGAGTGCGCGGAGTAGTTGAGTCCGACCGCGATGACGACGGGCGGCTTGAGGACGGCCGAGGCGTGGTCGAGTTCGGACAGCGGCGTCGGTTCGACGCCGGCGCCCGCGGCGTTCGCCGTGTAGGCCGAGACGCGGGCCAGCTCGTCGTCGCCGCGCGTGATGAGCTCCTGCAGCGTCGCGGGAGCGTCCTCGAGGATCTCGTCGAGGAAGACCGCGCCACCCTCGACGACGGCGGCGAGCCGGACTCCGGCGTCGGGCTGGGCGGGTGAGCTGAGGTGGGCGAACTTCACCCCTCTAGGCTATCCGCTCCCTCACCCGGCGGCGGCGCTCGATCCGCTGTGCGGGCCCGACATGATTCATCGCCCGGTGCTGCGGCGGTGCCTGCGAGTCGACCGGGCGATGAATGCGTGTAAGCATCATGCTCCCGCCGTGCGGTGGACCGCAAGGCCCCCGTCGGATCCGGCGACGACGCGCGGGATCGGGCCGGCCTCCTTTGACCCCGTGCGCGCCACGGGGTTGGATGGTCTCATGACTGATCTGAACAAGAAGCCCGAGATCGACGCGCCCACCGGACCCGCTCCCGAGACGCTGGAGATCGTCGACCTCGTGGTCGGCGACGGAGACGAGGCACAGGCCTCGTCGACGGTCGAGGTGCACTACCTCGGCGTCTCCCACTCCTCCGGTGAGGAGTTCGACTCCTCCTGGAGCCGGGGGCAGAGCATCACGTTCCCGCTGAGCAACCTCATCCAGGGCTGGCAGGAGGGCATTCCGGGCATGAAGGTCGGCGGCCGTCGCCAGCTCACCGTGCCGCCGCACCAGGCCTACGGACCCGCCGGTTCCGGCCACCGGCTCTCGGGCGAGACGCTCATCTTCGTGATCGACCTCCTCGGGGTCCGCTGACCGTCGCGACTAGGAAAGCCCCCGCCGGACCTCGTCCGGCGGGGGCTTTCGTCGTTCGGGCGCTCGTCAGCGCACCGACGTCGCGAGGTGGACGATGACGAGGACGATCGTCAGCAGGGGGAACGT
>CAKTZW010000081.1 GCA_934636065.1 uncultured Labedella sp. | reverse complement strand
GCCCCCAAGAGCGCGAGCTGAGCAGTCGGGTTCTCCGCGTTGCCGAGGAACTGAGGGAGCACGGCCAGGAAGAACAGCATCACCTTCGGATTGGTGAGGCTGATTGTGACGCCGCGCAAATACCAGCGCCCTGGCGGAAGCGCGCGATCCTCGTCCCCGTCGGTGTGGCGCGCACCTCGAACCGTTGAGTACGCCAGCCATAGCAAGTAGGCGGCGCCCATCAGCTTCAGCACGACGAGTACGACGGGGAACGAACGAACTAGCTCGCCAACGCCGATCACAACTGCGGCGGCGTAAACGCTCATTCCGGTCCCGATGCCGAGGATGGCCTTCACCGCGGCTCGACGCCCGCCCTGCAAGCCGACCGCCAGCATGTAGGCCATGTCCGGCCCAGGCGGGATCAGGAACAGAAGAATGACTCCCACGAAACCGGGCAGCACTGCGACGTCGACCACGCGCCCGCCTTTCGTCCCAACTGAATCAATGGCAACCCTTCGACGTCGCCAGCCACTACATCCGCCACTGAGGCGCTCGCATGGCAAGCCGCCTGCGGCTCTTGCAGACCCCGGCAGTCCCGAAACTCGCTCCCGAAACCTGATCGCTCGAAACCGGGTTTCGATACGGCCATGTTTGCGGCCCGCTACCCGACAGCCCTCTCGCGCTGTGCCGCAAACGATCGTTTCCGGTCAAGTAGCGACTACGAACTCCCGGTGCCACTTGATGAGCATCGCAAGGATGCGCAGCTACCGCGGCAGCGCCCAGCCGTCCGGTTCGGCGTCGTAGCCAAGAACCTCGCGTGTCTTGGCGTCTCGTTCGAGCTGCTGTTTGGGTAACTTGGAAAGCAGCTGCTCGAGCTCTTTCACCGAGTAGCCCTGCGCGTCGACTTCTGTCCCGTTGACGACCAGCTTCAGCCGCTTCCCCTTGCGACGATGCGCAAATGCACCCACCACCGCAGCAAGGCTAGTCATGCCTGCGGCCGCAGTGGTCCCGAGAACCTGCACCGCCTCGATCCATTCCGGCGGCCCCGCTGACAACTCGATGATGGGGCTGTGCTCGATTCCGCGTTCATCGAGAAGCGCGAATATCTCATCCATGAACTCCGGCGAGAATCGGAGAAAGAGATTGCCCGACCCGGTGTGGCCGAGCTGTATTCGGAGCGTGGCTACGTCATCGTCGATCGCCATCCGGCCAGTGTGGCAGACCGAACTGACGTCACCGAGTCTCAAGTCCTTCACTCCAAGGGGCAGTATCAACCCGAATCCGCAGGCCGGACCCCGAACGGTCGTTTCCGGTCCGTGCGCAGGCTGCCGCCGAGTCGGCGCTTGTAGCAACGTCGCCTAGTCAAGAATGATCGCGGAACCCGGCACCGACGCACGCGGCGACGACGACGACGACGCGCACGATCGCGTTTCCCCCGGTCGAGAGGACGGGGTCGGGGACCGACTCGAAGCGGACGTCGCGGGGGCGTGGATGACGGCTGCATGAATGGGGCGAGCCTACGACGTGCGCGGCGGGGGAGCTCGGTCGCCTCCCGCCGCCCGAGTATCACGAGGCCGGGTGGTCCCGTCAAGCGCTGGGATCGGCCTCGGGAGCGTGCCTACCGTGATGTGGGCGTCGGCGCTCGCGGGCGCCCACGATGCGAGGGAGGCGACCCATGAGCGAACGAGGGAACACGACGCACAACCCGCGACTCGACGACGAGTTGAAGCACGAGACGCAGGGCCTCGTGCAGGGGCACATCGGAGCCGGTCACGTCGAGGAGTTCCGCCAGACCGAGCCGCTCCCCGACGACACCGACGACGCCGAGGTCGTCGCCGCGTCGGGTGTGGAGGGCGGACTCATCGACGCGGAGGACCCCGTCGTGCACCGGTCCCCCGCCGGGGCGGCCGATCCCGCCGGGGACGACGACGCCCTGGACGACGAGGAGGAGCGATGACCGACCTCGGACGCGCCGGCGCGACGGACGTCGCCGCACTCCTCGGGTCCCGCGACCCGGTGTCCGTCGTGTACTGCGACGCATCGGGCGATCAGGAGAATCCCGGTCGCTTCGCCGAGCTGCGGGCGCGAGGGATCGCCGCGCAGCTCGAGGACCGGGGAGCGCCACGCACCGACGTGCAGACCGTCGAGGAGCTGCTCTCGACCACGACGGGCGCGCCGAGCCCCGTCTCGCGCTTCCTCGTCGTCCGCGCCGGCGAGGTCCTCGTCGACGAGCTACTCGCGGGTCCGCAGGTCGTCTCGGAGCGCGTCGGCTTCGGACCCGTGGCTGACGTGACGCCGCTGCTGCGTCACCGTCCGGCCGACGTCCTGTTCGTGGTCGCCGAGATCCGGCGGGACGTCGCCGACGTGTCGCTCCGGCGCACCGCGGGGATCGGCGCGGTCAGCGAGCAGCACCTCGACGGCCGCGAGGACGCCATCCACAAGGTCCCGTCGGGTGGCTGGGCGCACGCGCGCTACCAGCGCCACAGCGAGGAGGTCTGGCGACAGAACGAAGCGGAGGTGGCCGCGCTCGTCGAGAGGCTCGTCGCCGAGCACGCCCCGGCCTTCGTCGTCGCCGCGGGCGACGTGCGTGCGGTGCAGAAACTCGAGGGCGAGCTCCGCGAGCCGGCGTCCTCCCTCACGACGACGGTCGTCGCGAACGTCTCCCCGGAGGGGTCGTCGACGGAGCAGCTCGAGGAGGAGATCGACCGCCTCATCGCGGAGCACGTCGATCGCGCGCGACGGGACGCGCTCGACCAGCTCCGCGCCGGTGGCCCCGGCAGCCGGACGTCGGCGACGGGGCTCGGCGCAGTCGTCGCGGCCCTCCAGCAGTCCCAGGTGGACGTCCTCATCCTCGGCGGCCCGGCCGCGGAGGGCTCGACCGTGCTCGCGCTCGACGCCGCCCCGTGGGTCGCGACGGCCCCGGAGGAGGCGTTCGACGCGACGGTCCTCGGGCCGGTGCCCGCGGACGTGGGGCTCGCCCGCGCCGCCGTGCTCACCGATGCCCGCGTCGTCTTCCTCACGGATGACGACCGGCCCCGGGACGACGACCGCTTGCGGGCGGAGAGCTATGCGGACCACGGAGCAGACCCGGAGGTCGAGGCCGAGGAGCTCGCCGCCGTGCAGACCCCGGCGGCCGTGCTGCGCTGGGCGACGGGGCCGGACACCCCGGCGTGACCCACCCGACGATGAGCGACCGACAGGACGCCGGACACCCCCGACCACTGAACGAGACGAAGGAGACACGATGACGGACGACAGGACGAACGAGCAGGACATCCCCGACGGCGGAGCGGGCGCGCACGAGACGACGGAGCCGGAGACGGGCTTCGACGATGCCCGGACCGTCGGCAACGGATCGGGCACCGACGCCGAGGACGAGCTGCTGCGCACGCATGCGATCCAGACGGACACGACGGACTCCGTCGCCGGAGAGACCGTGCTTCCGGGCCTCGGCGACGGCAACGACGGGCCGACGGGCGGCGCTCCGCGCGAGCCGGAGCCCGGCTACGCGGAGAACGACCTCGCGGGCGAGGAGATCGATCTCGACGACGAGGAGTGAGCCGCTTCTCACGACGGCATCGACCCGTCAACCGCCTGGCCCGCCCGGCGCGGTCTTCGTAGCCTGGGCGGGTCGAGAGGAACTCGACCCGACACGAGGAGGACCGATGGTTGCCGAGACGTCCGGCGAGGACACGCAGAACGCACCGATCATGGACGGCGCGAAGGAGGAGTGGGCGGCGAAGCGCGCCGAGGACGAGCGCAAGGGCGGCGGTGAGCATCTCGGCGGCTCCGGCGGTCTCAGTGAACACATCGGCGAGGACGGCGACGGCGGAGCCCCCGTCTACGAGAGTCGGTCGACCGAGCACACCACCGACCACACCGACGTCGACGATCCGTCGCTCAGCGACCCGATCGAGGCGGCCCGGCTCGACCAGTCCCGCCCGGGCAGCGCCGAGTCGGAGGACCACGAGCCGGCTCGGCCGGGTCCGGCTGAGGAGCACTCGATCGACGACGGCTCCCTCGAGGGGCCCGACGTCGAGACGCACACCGACCCCGACATCGACCCGGAGCCCCGGCAGGCCTGACGTCGGCGCACCACCACATCCGGCACCCGTCGTCCCACCGGACGGCGGGTGCCGCTGTTACGCACCGTGTCGCACGCACGCTCCCTGCGCGAGGGGACGCCGTAGCGTTGCCGATGTGACGACCCCGGCCCCCACCATCGCGAACCTCCTCGACGAGACCCGCTCGTTCCCGCCGCCGGCCGCGATCGCCGCATCCGCCAACGTCGACGCGAGCTGGGCGGAGCGCGCCGCAGTCGACCCCGTCGCCTTCTGGGAGGAGCAGGCGCGTCGGCTCGACTGGAACACGCCGTGGCACACCGCGCACTCCTGGGATCCGGTGCGCCGACTCGACGACGGCTCGCTGAGCGTACCCCGTGCCGAGTGGTTCGCGGGCGGAACGCTCAACGTCGCCGTCAACTGCGTCGACCGCCATGTCGCGGCCGGTCGCGGCGACACGGTTGCCCTGCACTTCGAGGGCGAGCCGGGCGATCGCCGCAGCATCACGTACGCCGAGCTCGAACGCGAGGTGAAGCGGGCGGCCAACGCGCTCATCGCGCTGGGCGTCGGGGCCGGCGACCGCGTCGTGGTCTACCTTCCCGTCATTCCCGAGACGATCGTGGCGACGCTCGCGATCGCCCGGATCGGCGCGGTCCACTCGCTCGTCTTCGGCGGCTTCTCCGCCGAGGCTCTCGCCTTCCGGGTCGAGGACACGGGCGCGAAGCTCCTGATCACGTCTGACGGGCAGTTCCGCCGCGGGTCCGCCGTCGCCGTCAAGGAGAACGCCGACCGCGCCGTCGCGAACGCTCCCGCCGTCGAGCACGTGCTCGTCGTGCGGCGCACGGGCGAGCTGACGCCCGACATCCCGTGGACGCCGGGCCGCGACGTCTGGTGGCACGACGTCGTGGACTCCGCCCCCGCCGAGCACGAGGCGCCGTTCGTCGACGCGGAGCACCCTCTCTTCATCATCTACACCTCGGGGACGACGGGACGACCGAAGGGCCTCGTGCACACTTCGGGCGGGTACCTCACGCAGGCGTCCTTCACGCACTGGGCCGTCTTCGACGCGAAGCCGGACGACGTGCACTGGTGCACCGCCGACCTCGCGTGGGTCACCGCGCACACCTACGAGATCTACGGACCGCTCTCGAACGGGCTCACGCAGGTGATCTACGAGGGCACGCCGCAGACACCGCATCCCGGCCGCCACTTCGAGATCATCGAGCGCTACGGCGTCACGACCTACTACACCGCGCCGACCCTCGTCCGGACGTTGAGCTCCTGGTTCCCCGACGGCGTGCCCGAGCAGTACGACCTCTCGAGCATCCGTCTGCTCGGTTCGGTCGGCGAGGCGATCAACCCCGAGGCGTGGATGTGGTTCCGCGAGCACATCGGCGGCGGGACGGCTCCGATCGTCGACACCTGGTGGCAGTCGGAGACGGGGGCGGCCGTCCTCGCGCCGCTCCCCGGATCGTCGACCCTCAAGCCGGGATCAGCGACGCGGCCCCTCCCGGGCCTCGGGGCGCGGATCGTGGACGAGCACGGCGAGACCGTCCCCTTCGGCTCCGGCGGGTACCTCGTGGTGGACCGGCCGGGACCCGCCCTCGCGCGCACGGTGTGGGGCGACCCGGAGCGGTATCGCGACGCGTACTGGACGCGGTTCTGGGAGCAGGGCTACTTCTTCTCCGGAGACGGGGCGAAGTGGGACGCGGACGGCGACATCTGGGTGCTCGGCCGCGTGGACGACGTCATGAACGTGTCGGGGCATCGGCTCTCCACGATCGAGATCGAGTCGGCCCTCGTCTCCCACCCGGACGTGGCGGAGGCGGGCGTCGTCGGCGTCTCCGATCCCGTCACCGGCCACGCGATCGCGGCGTTCGTCATCCCGTCCACTCGCGACGCCGCCCGCGGCGACGACCCGTCGTACTGGCGGTCCCGATCGGACGAGCTCACGGCGCGGCTGCGCGCGCACGTCGCCGAGGCGATCGGGCCGGTCGCGAAGCCGCGCACGATCGTCGTCGTCCCCGACCTCCCGAAGACGCGGTCCGGCAAGATCATGCGGCGCCTGCTCGTGGACATCGCGGACGGTCGGCCGCTCGGCGACGTCACGAGCTTGCAGGACGACTCGGTCCCCGCGGCCATCCACCGCATCGTCCATACGCAGGAATAGACCTCGGCCCCCGCGGCGTTGTCGCGATCGAGGACGATGGCGTCCGGTCACCCACAGGATCGACAGGAAGAACAGACCGTGACCATCAGCGCGACATCCCCCGACCGCCTCGCCGACACCCGCGTCCCCATCAGCGAGGTGATCGCGGCGCGCTGGAGCCCGCGCTCGTTCGACGCGCAGGCCGAGTTCGACGAGACCGCCCTCGTCGCCGCGCTGGAGGCCGCCCGGTGGGCACCGTCAGCGAGCAACACCCAGCCGTGGCGCTTCATCGTGGGTCGGCGCGGCAGCGAGACCTTCCGCCGCATCTCGGAGAACCTGCTCGGGTTCAACGCGGCATGGGCCTCGACCGCCCACGCACTCGTTCTCAACGTGGCCGAGACCCGGACGGAGGACGGCACCCCCCTGCGGTGGGCCGACTACGACCTCGGCCAGGCGGCGGCCACCTTCAACCTGCAGGCGCACAAGAGCGGCCTCCACACCCACCCGATGGGCGGCTTCGACGTCGAGGGCATGCGGGCGGCGTTCGACCTCGAGCCCCGGCTCGTGCCGGTGACCGTCACGGCCGTCGGCGTCGTCGGGGCGCCCGAGGCGCTCGAGTCCGAGGTGCTGCGCTCGCGCGAGACCGCGCCGCGCTCCCGCAAGCCGTTCGACGAGATCGTGCTCGTCGACGACTGAATCGCGAGGCGGGGTCTGCGGCGGGCCGCATGCGCCGATCGACACCGACCTCGCGTCCACGCGGTGTCGGGGAGGTGAAACCTGGGGACCGACACGACGGATCGCCCCCGGCGCAGCCATACTGGAGGGACGGCGCCCGGCGGGTTCCGATCCGATCGGGAATGACGGAGCCCACCCGCCGGTTCTGCTCTCGTATGCGCTCAGGTCGGATCCGATCGGCGCGACGACTCAGCATCCAACGAAGTAGCGACCCGGCCGATCGACGATCCGTCGCGGGTCAGCACACGACCGACTCGAGGCAGCACATGACAGAACAGAACACCCTCCCGCAGCGGCCACCGGCGAGCGAGGCCGGCCTCTCGTCCCGCGACCGCTCCGTCATCACCCTCCTGCTCGTCTCGGCGTTCGTCGTCATCCTCAACGAGACCATCATGGGCGTGGCCCTGCCCGTCCTCATGGAGGACCTCCGCATCGAGGCCCACGTGGGGCAGTGGCTCACCACGGCGTTCCTCCTCACGATGGCGGTCATCATCCCCATCACCGGGTTCCTCATCCAGCGGCTGACGACGCGCACCCTCTTCGGCACGGCGATGACCCTCTTCAGCCTGGGCACCCTCGCCGCGGCCGTTGCACCGTCCTTCGAGGTCCTCCTCCT
>CAKTZW010000080.1 GCA_934636065.1 uncultured Labedella sp. | reverse complement strand
GGGTAGGCACGGTCGGCGCCCGTCGCCTGCTCGCGCCAGCGGCGGAACCGGGCCGGGATGTTCACTCGATTCTCGATCGCGGCGATCGTCTCGCGGAATTCGAGGCGCGCCCGCTCGAGCTCGAGGTTCAACTGCGGGATCGACGCGTCGGCCGCGGGGGCCGACGCGTCTCCCTGGTCGGTCACGGTGCCGGGGTGGCCGGAGTCATCGGGCCGTCGGAGTCACCGCCGACGGTGGACGACGAGCCCGGCGTCACGTCCCCCGTGTCGGCCGAGTCGCTCGCGGACGAGCCGCCGGACGAGGAACTCGTCGAGGAATCGCTCGAGGAGTCGGAGCCCTTCGACTTCTTCCCCACCTTGCTCGCGACCGTCGATGCCGCGTCCTGCAGCTTGTGACCGACGACCGGGGCCTGCGAGGAGACGAACTCCCCGGCGGTCTCGAGACCCTTCTGGACCTTCGGGTCCTCCCAGGTCTCCGTCGCCTTCGCCTTGATCTTCTCGTACGCGCCACGGCCCGCCTTGGAACCGAGCACGAAACCCGCGGCGGCACCGGCCAGGAAAATCACCTTCGCCTTCATGCGTTGCTCCTTCTGTCGAGTGTCGTTGTGTTGCCATGCTGGTGGTTCCCGGCCGGGCGTGCAGGGCCTTGACGGATCGCCGGGGATCGGTCATCCGCGAGCGAGCGCACGAGGGCGGCCACGTCGTCCGGCACGGCGAGCTGCACGTGGTGCACCCCCGTGAGGGTCGCCGCGCGGCCGTTCGGCATCGCCTTTGCGAGCCGCTCGATCCAGTCGGCCCCCGCGATCGGGTCACCGGACCCGCGCACGACCACGCTCGGCACAGCGACGTCGGCCGCGCGCTCCCTCATCGGGTAGTCGAGCATCGGCCCGAGCGCCGTCGCGTACCACCGGATGCCGCAGCGCAGGTAGTCCCGCAGCACGATGAGGTTGGTGAGAGGACGCTCGCGCGTGCTGTCGACCGCGAGGGCGGTGGCCTGGCCGACGGCCGTGGGGTGCCGGTCGTCCACGACCGGACCGATGAGCACCGTTCCCACGACGAGTTCCGGCCGGCTCCGGGCGAGCTCGACGCCGATCTGGGTCCCCATCGAGTGACCGACCGCGATGACGGCGCGGAGCCCGAGCCGGTCGGCGACGGCACCCGCGACAGCGGCGTAGTCCTCGATCGCGAGGCCGCGCGGCGGGCGGGGCGTGCTCCCGTGGCCGGGGAGGGTCACGCACACCGCCCGGTGCGTCGGCGCGAGTGCTGCGGCGAGCGGTTCGAGGCTCGCCGACGTCATGCCGATCCCGTGGATGAGCAGGGCGGCGGGCCCGTCCGGCGGCGTTCCCGAGGGGCGGCCCGTGTCGACGACGTCGACGACAAGCCCCTCGCCGAGCTCCATGCGGAAGCGTCGCCCGACGCCCCAGCCGCGGTTCCGACCGGTGAGAGCCGAGCGACGGCTCCGGCTACGCGTCGGCACCCGTGTCCTCACGCCGAGACGCGCGGCCGGCGCCGGAGAACCGCCGGCCGAGCGCCGTGAGGCCGTAGAGCACGGCGCCGATGGCGAGCAGGAGGAGCCCGCGCAGCCACACCTCTCCGCTCTGCTGCGTGAGGAGGAACACGCACGAGAGCGCGCCGAGAACGGGGATGATCGTCCAGGCGCGGTAGTGCTCGTGGTCGACCTTCTCGCGCCGGAGGACGAGAGCGGCGACGTTGGTGCTGAGGAAGACGAAGAGCAGCAGGAGCACGACGGTCTCGGCGAGGGTGGCGACGTCCCCCGTGAAGGCGAGGATCATCGCGGCCGCCGTGGTGACGGCGATGGCGACCCACGGCGTCCTCCGGTTCGGCAGCACACGGCCGAGCACCGACGGGAGCAGACGCTGCTGCGCCATCCCGTAGGCGAGTCGGCTCGACATGATCAGCGTGAGCAGCGCCCCGTTGGCGACGGCGATGAGGGCGATGAGGCTGAAGAGCCAGGCGGGGACCCCCACGCCGGACGCCGCGACGACGTCGAGCAACGGGCCGGACGACGCCGCGAGCTCGTCGGCGGGAAGCGCGATCGAGGCCGCCGTCCCGACCAGCACGTACATGACGCCGGCGACGATGAGCGCCCCGAAGAGCGCGCGCGGGTAGACCCGGGACGGGTCGCGCACCTCCTCGATGACGTTCGCCGACGTCTCGAATCCCACGAACGAGTAGTACGCGAGGATCGCGGCGCCGAAGACGGCGAAGACGGGGTCGACCCCCTCGGCGAACGTCACGGCGCGGGAGAGGTCGCCGCCGCCACCCCCCAGCAGGATCGCGGCGGTCACGACCACGAGGACGAGGCCCGACGTCTCGATGAGCGTCATGACGAGGTTCGTCCGCATCGACTCCTTGATGCCGCGGGCGTTGAGAAGCGCGACGGCGAGCAGGAAGACGACGGCACCGAGCACCGGCGGGACGTCGATGAAGGTGCCGAGGTAGTCGCCGCTGAACGCGAGGGAGAGCCCCGCCGCGCTGACGATCCCGGCGGCGAGCATGCTGAAGCCCACGAGGAACGACACGAAGGACGAGCGGTACGCGCGCTGGGCGAAGACGGCGGAACCGCCGGCCTTCGGGTACTTCGTGACGAGTTCGGCGTACGACGCGGCCGTGAGCAGCGAGAGCAGGAGGGCCACGATCATCGGGGCCCACGTGACGCCTCCGACCTCCGCGGCGATCGCGCCGACGAGCGCGTAGACGCCCGCGCCGAGCACGTCGCCCAGGATGAAGAGGAAGAGCAGTCTGCCGGTGATGTCGCGCTTCAACGAGCCGTCGGCCGGGGCCGATCCCGTGGTGTCGTCCGTGGTGGTCACCGGGAGAGGCTAGGCGATGAGGGGCGGCAGGCGCGCGGCATTGCGACGCTGCCGCGCGCCCGCTAGATGGGGCCGGCCCGGAGATCGGCGGCGCGGCGTCCTGCACGGCTCGGGCCGGTCACCGCCGGAGAATCCGTTCGACGAGCTCCGTGACAGCTGCGTCGACGGACAGACCGGTGTCGAGTGGCACGGTGAGGTGGTCGAGCATCAGGCCGTCGATGGCGTAGTGCAGCAGTGCGATCTCGGTCCGGCCCCCGGGGAGTCCAGCGCGTTCGTTGAAGCCGACGTCGTCGTTGAACGCCCGCTGCCGCCAGGATCCGAGAGCTTTCGCCACTGCGGGTCGACGGGCCGCTTCGAGGCGGAGCTCGAGGAGCGCCAGAGACACGTGAGGGTCGGCGCTGAGTCGTCGAACCACGTCTCGCACGTAGTCGGCGAACAGCGCCGTGTCGGGCGAGCGCGACTCGCGCGACGGGAAGGCATCGGGGTCGGGCGTCAGCCGCTCCTCAATCCGGTCGACCAGCGCGGAGATGAGGTCGTCTCGGGTGGGGAAATAGTTCGATGCCGTGCCACGCGGAGTGCCGGCAGCGGCATCGACCGCGCGGTGGGTGAGACCGCGCGCCCCTTCCTCGGCGAGAACGCGGATTCCCGCATCGGCGAGGGCGGAGCGTCGTTCGTCATTCCGGGCCATAGGTCGGATCGTAGCAAAACCACGACACCTGTTGTATGTTAGTCACGACATTCGTCGTGGTTGGAGTAATGATGCGAGAACTGGTCTATTACGTCGCCGTGAGCATCGACGGCTACATCGCCGACCCGGCCGGCGGATTCGATGCATTCCTCGTCGAGGGCGACCACGCGTCCGTCGTCTTCGGGGAGTACGCGGACGCGCTGCCCGCGCACGCGCACGCCGCGCTGGGCATCGAGCCTCCGCGATCCCGGTTCGACACGGTAATCATGGGATGGAACACCCTCGCTCCGGCCCTCGACGTCGGCATCGCGAGCCCGTACCCGCACCTGCACCAGGTCGTCGCAAGCCGCCTCGCCCGGGACGTCGCCCCGGAGATCTCGCTCACCACCGACCCGCTCGCGACGATCCGAGACCTGAAACAGGAAGACGGCCTGGACATCTGGCTCTGCGGCGGTGGCGAGCTCGCGGGCGCCCTGATCTCCGAGATCGACCGCCTCGTCCTGAAACGGAATCCGTTCACCTTCGGTGCCGGGATCCCGCTGTTCGGCGACGCGCCCGACGGGCCACGCAGATTCGATGTGACCCACACGCGCCCCTTCCGTTCGGGTGTCGTCATCGAGGAGTACGTCCCCCACGACCGAGCAGGATGAGTCGATCCCCCACAATGCGGAAGGCACGGCGGCGCCGCCCGACGACGCCCATGGTGCACAATCGCAGCAGCGACGGTGCCGTCGGAAGGAGGTGCGACATGCGCAAGGGCCACAACCTGCTGGCGGTCGGCGACTACAACCAGGCCGTGATCCTCGACCTCATCCGCCGAGAGCCCGTGGGCCTCAGCCGGGTGGAGATCACCGCTGCAACGGGGCTGTCCGCGCAGACGGTCTCGAACGTCACGCGACGCCTCCTCGAGGCCGGGCTCGTCCGCGAGGGCGGCAAGCTCATCGCGGGCCCCGGCAAGCCCCGGACGCTACTGCAGCTCGAGCCCACGAGCCGCTACACCGTCGGCGTGCACCTCGACCCCACGATCGTGACCTATGCGCTGCTCGACCTCGCGGGCGCCGTGGTGGCCGATCACCGCGCGCGGACGCCCTCGGCGACGGATCCGGACACGGTGATCGCCGTCATGGCCGAGGAGGTCCGCTCGCTGCTCGCCCGCGAGCGGGTGCCTCGCGAGCGCGTGCTGGGCGTGGGGATCGCGGCCCCGGGCCCGCTCGACTCGACCCAGGGCATCCTGCTCGACCCACCGCTCCTCGAAGGCTGGCAGCACGTCCCGCTCCGCGACGCCCTCGCGGCGGCGACCGGCTTCCCCGTCGTGCTCGAGAAGGACGTCACCGCAGCCGCGGTCGCTGAGCTGTGGGTGGACTCGGGGGCGCACCGCGACAACTTCGCGTTCTTCTACTACGGGACCGGCGTCGGCATCGGTCTCGTCGTGAACCATGACGTATTGCGGGGGGCGAGCGACAACGCCGGCGACTTCGGACACCTCATGGTCGAGGCGGGCGGCCCGCCGTGCAATTGCGGCCGGCGGGGCTGCGTCGGCGATCTCGTCGTGCCCAGCCGCCTGGTCCGATCAGCGGTCGACGCCGGCGTGATCGACCCCGGCGTGATCGACCCGGGCGTCATCGAGGCGACGGAGGTCAGGGAGGCCGCCGGATCCGGTGCGCGCACCGACGTCGATTCCACCGACCAGCTCTTCTCCGCCCTCACGGCCGCGGCGGTCGACGGAGGCTCGGAGGCACGTGCGATCACGGATCAGGCCGCCGACCGGATCGCCCGAGCCCTCGTCATGATCGTGAACCTGCTCGACATCGACCACGTCGTGTGCGGCGGACCGTTCTGGCGGCGGATCGCCCCCGTCGCCCTCGAACGGATCGAGCGCGCCATCGCGGCGGACCCGGCGCTCATCCCGAGCCACCCGATCGTCGTCGAGAGCTCGAGCATCGGAGAGGACGTGGCCGCCATCGGCGCGGGGTGCCTCGTGCTCGACCAGACGCTCTCGCCGCGCCCGTCCGCCCTCCTCATCGCCGGCTGAATCGGAGCCGGACGCCCCACGGTCCCTGAGCGTGTCGCCCTTCGACAGGCTCAGGGACCGGTGTGGCACCAGGATCGGTGGCGTGCATCGTCCGGACGTCTTGACACGGGTTATTCCAATCGATTTACATATACCGAGGCCGCGGGGCCGTGGCGAGGACGCCACGCAGCCGGAACGGTCGTGGAGCAAAGGAGCACCATGAAACAGCGCCACCTCGGAGTCGCCGCCGTCGCCGCGGCATCCGCCCTCCTCTTCTCCGGCTGTGCGGCCGGCGGGGACGGAGGCGACGCGAACACCCTCAAGGTCGCCTACCAGAAGTTCGGCCAGTTCACCCAGATGGACGACCACATGAAGAAGGTCAAGGACGAGTTCGAGAAGGCGAACGAGGGCATGACCGTCGAGCTCGTGCCGATCGAGGCCCAGGAGGCCGACTACTTCGCGAAGCTCGCCCTCATGAACCGCTCCCCCTCCACAGCGCCCGACGTCATGTACGAGGACACCTTCATGGTGAAGACGGACGTCGAGGCCGGCTACCTCGCTCCCCTGGACGAGTACATCGCCGAATGGGACGACTGGGAGCAGTTCCCGGAGAACGCGCGCCAGGCCGGCGCGGGCGACGACGGCAAGATCTACGGCATCCCCATGGGCACGGACACGCGCGCCATCTGGTACAACCAGGAGATCCTCTCGTCCGCGGGCGTCGAGGTGCCGTGGACCCCGGCGACGTGGGACGACGTGCTCGAGACCGCCGAGGCCGTGAAGGCGCACGACCCGGAGCTGATCCCTTTCAACATCTACTCGGGCAAGGCCGCGTCCGAGGGCGCCTCGATGCAGGGCTTCCAGATGCTCCTCTCCGGCACCGAGGACGAGCTCTTCGACACCGACGAGCAGAAGTGGATCCTCGGCTCGCAGGGCTTCGAGGACTCGCTCGGCTTCATCGAGGACATCTACCAGGGCGGCCTCGGCCCGACCCCGCAGCAGGCCCTCGACAAGAACGTCGGCACCACGATCAACAGCGAGTGGATCCCCGGCGGGCAGCTCGCGATGAGCCTCGACGGCTCGTGGGCGAGCGGAACCTGGCTCGAGACCGGCTCGGCGCCGTGGCCCGAGTGGTCCGAGGTCATGGCCGTCGCCCCGATGCCGACGCAGGACGGTCAGGACCCGGGCCGCACGAGCATGTCGGGCGGATGGACCCTCGCGATGGGCGCCGGCTCCGACAAGAAGGACGCGGCCTGGGAGTTCATCAGCACCGCGCTCAGCAAGGACAACTCACTGAGCTACGACGTGGCCGCGAGCCAGGTCGCCGTGCGCACCGACGTCGCCGAGGACCCCGAGTACACGGACGCGAACCCCACGTTCGGCTTCTTCTCCGAGCTCGTCGCCGACACGCACTTCCGCCCGGCGAACTCGGACTACTCGAAGATCTCCGCCGAGATCACCGTCGCGATGGAGTCGGTCATGACCGGGCAGCAGTCCCCCGAGGAGGCCGCCGCCACCTACGACCAGGCGGTCATCGGAATCGTGGGTGAGGAGAACACCATGGCGGCGTCGGACTGATGACGGCGACCGCTCCCACGGCCCTGGGCGCGCCGAGCGCGCCCGGGGCCGGTCGGCCGGCGCAGCGGAAGCGGCGCCCCGGTCGCACCCTGTTCCGCAGCGCCCCCCTGCTCCCGGCCGTCGTGCTGCTCGGCTACGCCCGGCTCGAACGCCTGTCGTTCCTCGCCCTGGCGGAGCGCTATGTCCGCTCGCTGCCCCGGATGCGCGCGATCAAGGCCAACGGCGCCAGGAGGTACGTGGTGGCAGCGGTGGTCCGGTTGCGCACCTTGGGGGTGCGCTTGAACGCGCTTTTCTCCCCGGTGAGCAGCTGCAGGATGGACGCGAAGCTGCCGGACAGGTTGACCGGGAGCAGGATCAGGTTGAAGCCGTAGATCCGCAGCACGTCCAGCCGCTTGTAGCCCAGGTACTTGAGGTCGGCGCTCATCATCAGGAAGT
>CAKTZW010000079.1 GCA_934636065.1 uncultured Labedella sp. | reverse complement strand
TGATGAGGTTCATCACCGGGCCGCCGAGCATCACGACGATGCGCTTGTAGACGGGCAGCCGGTAGAACGCGCGGCGCTCCTCGCCGTCAGCGATGGTGTCCGCGCTGGCGGTGCGGGCGTCCTGGACGAGGGTGTCGAAGTAACGCTGCTTCGCCGGCGCCGCCGACGATGCCCGGGGGTTCGTCGAGAGCTGCTGGAAGAAGCCGGTGCTCGACTCGACCGCACGCTCCCCCGGCGCCGTGGGCGGGAACATCCCGATCATCGAGATGTAGCCCCCGAGCGGGATGGCCTTGACGCCGTACTCGGTCTCACCCTTCCGGCGCGACCAGATCGTCTTGCCGAAGCCGATCATGTACTGGGTGACTCGCACGCCGAAGATCTTCGCCGGGACGAGGTGGCCGATCTCGTGCAGCCCGATGGAGATGACGAGACCGACCACGATGATCAGGACGCCGAGCACGTACAACAGGACCGATTCCACCAGCACACGATACAGCGGCGCCCCGACGCGAGGCTGTCGCGCGCCTGTGAGACGATGGAGAACCGCCGGCCGGTCGTGCCGTCGGACGAGAGGCAAGTGAGGCGCAGTGGATTCGTACGGACCCGCGGCGATGCGCCCGACCTCTCTGCCCGCCGTCGCTCTCGCGGAGCTCGAACGCGACTTCGGCCTCCGGCGGGTCCGCGGACTCGCGATCGCGGGCACGCCCGTCTCGGGGGTCTCGATCGACGGGTCGGCCGTCGTCCAGGGCGACCTCTACGTCGGTCTCCCCGGCGCGCGCCACCACGGCGCCTCCTTCGCCGGGCAGGCCGTGGAAGCCGGCGCCGTCGCGGTGCTCACCGACGACGACGGCATGCTCCTGCTCGAGCGCGAGCTCGGCGTGCCCGTCCTCGTCGGCTCCCGGCCGCTGCGCCCGCTCGTCGGGGGGATCGCCGCCCGGGTGTACGAGACCACGGCGCTCGAGCTGCCGTCCTTCGCCGTGACGGGGACCAACGGCAAGACGTCGACGACGCACTTCCTCGAGGCGCTGCTCGCGGGAATGGGCCTCGTTCCCGGAGTGAGCTCGACCGCCGAGCGACGGATCGGGTCGACGGTGATCCCGTCGAAGCTCACGACGCCGGAGGCCGCCGAGCTGCACGCCATCGTCGCCCGCATGGCCGAGCTCGGCGCGCGCTCCCTCGTCATCGAGGTCAGCGCGCACGCGCTCACCCGCCATCGCGTCGACGGCTTCGTCTTCGACGTGGCCGCCTTCACCAACCTGAGCCACGATCACCTCGACGACTACGCCGACATGGACGAGTACCTCGCGGCCAAGATCGAGCTGTTCACCGCGGCGCGGTGTCGTCGCGCCGTCGTGAACCTCGACACGCCGGCCGGGAGAACTGTCGTCGAACGCTCCGAGGTGCCTGTGGCCACGATCGCGACGGCAGCCGAGCCGGGCGCGACCGTCGACGCCGACTGGGTCGTCGACGTGACGGAGGAGACCCTCGACCACACCGCGTTCGTGGTGCGTCACCGCGAGCACGGCGCCCTCGCCGCGCGCGTCCCCGTCGTCGGCCGCCACATGGCCGCGAACGGCGGTCTCGCTGTCGCGATGCTCGTGGAATCCGGGCGCTCCCTGTCCGACATCGCGGCGACCCTCGGGCCCGACGGCCTCATCGACGCGGACCTCCCCGCACGGGCGGTGCGGATCCCCGTCGAGACGGGACCGGCCGTGTTCATCGACTCCGGGCACAGCCCCGACGCCTTCGACAAGACGCTCGCGTCCCTCCGGCGTCTGACGAGCGGTCGTCTCATCGCCGTCATCGGCGCGAACGGCGACCGCGACACCACGAAGCGCGGCGACATGGGGGCGGCCGCGGGGTTCGGGAGCGACATCGTCGTGGTCACAGACCACCATCCCCGCGGCGAGGACCCGGCGGCCATCCGCGCGGCCGTCATCGCGGGGGTCCGTGCCGCTCGTGCCGATGCGGACGTGAGAGAGGTGCCGGACCCGGCCGCGGCCATCCGCACCGCCGTGTCGGCCGCGGACGAGGGCGACGTCGTGGTGTGGATGGGGCTCGCCGGCAAGGACTACCGCGAGCTCGACGGCACGACCGTCCCCTTCTCGGTGCCCGGGGAGACCACCGCGGCCCTGCACGAGGCCGGCTGGCGCTGACGCCCGGCTCACCCCGGAGCGGCGCGGGTCAGCCCGCGATGAGGGACCGAGCCGTCGAGCGCGCCCAGGCCTCGGCCTCCGCGAGGGCCTCCCGGGAGAGTTCCTCGACGCCCTCGTGCCGTTCGACGACGCGACGCACGGTCTCCACGATGTCGAGGTAGCCGATCGCGCCGTCGTGGAAGCCCTCGACCGCCTCCTCGTTGGCGGCGTTGAACACGGCGGGGAACGTCGCTCCGGCACGGCCGACCTGCTCGGCGAGACGGAGCGCGGGGAAGGCCTCGTCGTCGAGCGGCTCGAACGTCCAGGAGCTCGCGGTGGTCCAGTCGAGCGGACGACCGACGCCGCCGACCCGGCGCGGCCAGTCGAGACCGAGCGAGATCGGAAGACGCATGTCGGGCGGTGAGGCCTGCAGGATGGACGACCCGTCGACGAACTCGACGAGCGAGTGCACGATCGACTGCGGATGGACGACGACGTCGATGCGCTCGTAGGGCACGTCGAAGAGGATGTGCGCCTCGATGACCTCGAGTCCCTTGTTGACGAGGGTCGCGGAGTTCGTCGTCACGACCCGGCCCATGTCCCACGTCGGGTGCGCGAGCGCCTCGGCGGGGGTCACCCGGGCGAGCTCGGACCGCGACCGGCCGCGGAACGGCCCACCCGACGCGGTGAGCACGAGGCGACGCACCTCATCGGCCTCGCCCGAGCGGAGCGCCTGCGCGATCGCGGAGTGCTCGGAGTCGACGGGCGTGATCTGGCCGGGACGCGCGAGCCGCTTCACGAGATCGCCGCCGACGATGAGCGACTCCTTGTTCGCGAGCGCGAGCGTCCTCCCGGTCTCCAGAGCCGCCAGGGTGGGTCCGAGACCCACCGAGCCGGTGATGCCGTTGAGGACGACGTCGGCGTCGACGTTCCGGACGAGGCGTTCGGCGTCCGACGCTCCGAGCGCGGTCTCGTCGACGGCGAACTCCTCCGCCTGGGCGGCGAGCGAGGCGGCATCCGTCCCGGCGGCGAGCCCGACTACTTGGAAGCGCTCCGGGTTGGCGCGGATGACGTCGAGCGCCTGGGTGCCGATGGAGCCCGTGGAGCCGAGGACGATGACGCGACGCATACCGTCAGGCTAGCGCGACGCCGCCGTCGGAGCGGACGCGCCGCCGCTCCGACCCGGTCAGTCGGTTCCGCCGGCGGCGGGGACCGTGCTCGTCGCGAGGATATCGACGACGAACACGAGCGTGTCGGTGCCCTCGATGCCCGCTTGCGCGTTGCCGGCCTCGCCATAGCCCTGGTCCGGCGGGATCACGACGATCACCTGGCTGCCCACCTGCTGACCGACGAGGGCCTGCTTGAAGCCGGGCACGACCTGCTCCGTGTTGAAGGACGACGGCGTACCGCGCTCCCAGCTGCCGTCGAAGACCTCACCCGTCCGCCAGATGACGCCCTCGTACTGGACGGTCACGTTGTCCCCGGCCGCGACGGTGTCGCCGTCGCCCTGCTTGAGCAGGGCGAGCTGGAGCTCGGCGGGAGGATCGGCGTCCGGGATCGTGACGGTGGGGTCACCGGAGTCGTCGAGCTCGACCTCCGGCAGGCCCGGCGTGGGTTCGACCGGGGTGCCGGTCGCCTGCGTCGGGAGGATGGAGACGATGTCGGCGACGATCACGATGGAGTCCCCGGGAGCGACCTCGCCGCCCTGCGAACCCTGATCGCCGAAGGCGTCGGTCGCGCTGACGACCGACACCATGCGCGACCCGACTGTCGCGCATTCGATGGTGCGGACGAGGCCGGGGATGAACTGCGTGTCGTCCACCGTGATCTGCTGGGCGGTGCCCTCCCCGTACGCGGTCTGGGAGAACTGGGTGCCCGTCGCCGCACCGTAGACGGTGAGCTCGACGCCCACGGTGTCGCCCGGCTGGGTCTCGTCGCCGTCGCCCTCGACCACCGCGCGCCGTTCCGTCGTGTCGACGGAGACGGGGGTGGGGATATCGACCGTCGGGGCGGTGCCGAGGTCGTCGCTCACCTCGACGGACTCGACGGCGTCGCCGGTGGTGGTGTCGGCGCAGGTCGCCGACGCGGCTCCGGACGGAGCCGGGGTGCTCGCACCGGGGGCCGGCGCGCCGGCGCATCCCGCGAGGAGCAGGACCGAGGCCGGGACGGCGGCGAGCAGGGACAGGGAACGACGACGCATGCTGAAGGACTTCCGACGAGGACGATGTCCCCCCAGCCTGCCTCACGAAGGTGACGGAACCCTGCACGCCGCGCAACGGTCACCGGCATGCCCCCCGCGGCATGGCTTCCCGCGTACTGTCGTCCCGTGACAGAGCCCCCTGCCGTCGTTCCCGCTCCGGGCGCGACCGGACGTCCCGGCGTCGTGTACTGGCTCGGGCGGGCGCTCCTGCGTCCTGTCGTCCGGGTCCTGTGGCGACCGCACATCGAGGGCCGCCGCAACGTGCCGAAGCGGGGCCGGGTCATCTTCGCGAGCAATCACCTCTCGTTCATCGACAGCGTCGCGATCCCCGTCGCCGCGCCCCGACCCGTCCAGTTCCTCGCGAAGTCCTCGTACTTCGAGGGCACGGGGATGTCAGGGTGGATCAATCGCACCTTCTTCGGAGCGATCGGCGCCGTCGGCGTCGACCGCGCTTCGGGCCAGGCGGCGCAGGCCGCGCTCGACCAGGGCCGCCGGATCCTCGAGACCGAGAGCGCGTTCGCGATCTACCCGGAGGGGACCCGTTCTCTCGACGGCCGCTTGTATCGGGGGCGCACCGGCGTCGCGTGGCTCGCATTGTCCACGGGTGCGCTCGTCGTCCCGGTCGGGTTGGTCGGAACGGACGAGGTCATGCCTGTCGGCACGAACCGGCCTCGGTTCAAGCGCATCACCGTCCGGTTCGGCGAGCCGATCGACGTCTCGCACTTCGGCCCGGCCGAGTCCGGCAAGGCGCGGCGCCTCGCGACAGACGAGATCATGGCGGCGATCCACGCGCTGAGCGGCCAGGAGCTCGCCAACGCCTACAACGAGGCGCCTCCGGCGGACGCGGTGGAGAAGATCAAGCGAGCGGTTCTGCGTCCCGAGCGCTTCTGAGCCCAGGCCCGCGTCCCGGGGGCGGCGGGATGGGACCATGCTTCAGGCCTCGGCGACGAGGATCGTCGGTTCGTGTCGGACGGGGAAGTTGACCGAGTTCGCGATGAAGCACAGCCTGTTGGCCTCGACGTGCGCGGCGGTGGCGGCCTCCACCATGTCGGCGGACGCCACGGTCACGACCGGCCGGAGGAGTACGTCGGTCATGGCTCCCCCGGAGGCGCCGTCCTCCCGGAGGGTGCCGACGGCGGAGTCGCGGTAGTCGGTGACGACGACCCCCGCGGACGACGCCGCATAGAGATAGGACAGCAGGTGGCACTGGGCGAGCGCCGCGAGAAGCAGCTGCTCGGGGTTCCACCGGTCGGGGTCGCCGCGGAACGGCTTGTCCGCGGAGCCGGCGATCGGCGCGGCGGCGATGCTACGCACCTCGACCTTCCGGGAGTAGTCGCGGTATCCGCTCGTTCCCGTGCCGAGGTTCCCCTGCCAGTCGATGTCGACAGCGTAGTGATGTTCGCCGAGCATGCCCCCAAGTGTTCCACACGCTGCTGCGCCGGGTCTCCGGCGTCGTCCGCCGCCGCTCCGCGGCTAGGCTGGAGTGTCGCCGAGGCGGGCTCGGCCGGAAGGGATGTCGATGTCGGCGACGGGCACGTTCACAGCGGCGGAGGCGGTCGAGTTGGCCGTCGTCGAGAGGTCCGGTTTCGTCGAGTCGCGTCATGTCGGCTCCGCGGTGGTGATCGCGCCGGACGGTGCGGTCGTGCAGCGCCTGGGTTCGCCCGAGTCGCCCGTGTTCCCCCGATCGAGTCTCAAGCCGTTCCAGGCGCTGGCGGTTCTCAACGCCGGTGTCCCTCTCCGCGAGGAGCAGGCGGCGCTCGCGACCGCGAGCCACTCGGGCACTCCGCGCCATGCGTCGGTCGTCCGGGCGATGCTCGCCTCCGCCGCCCTCTCCGAGGAGGCGCTGCAGTGCCCAGCGGACTGGCCGCTCGACCGGCGAGCGCGTGACGAGGCCGTCGCGGCCGGCCTCGGTCCCTCCCGCGTCTTCATGAACTGCTCGGGCAAGCATGCGGCGATGCTGCTCGCGTGCGTGGCCAACGGCTGGCCCGCGAGCGACGCGACGCCGGCGAAGACCCTCCAGGAACGCCGGGCTGCGCTGCTGCGGGAGGCGGGGGTCGCGGATGCCCGGCTCGCCGACATCCGGTCGACGCGGTCGAGCGGATCGGACGACGACGAGCACGACCCCGAGGGCGAGACGCTCTCGGCGCAGTGGTCGCAAGCGGAGGGGCTCCGCGCGGGACTGGCGCACGAGCTCGCCGAACTCGACCGGGCTCTCGAGCGCGTGGCGGCGGGGACGTACGGGACCTGCGCCCGCTGCGGTCGCCCGATCGGGGCGGACCGCCTCGCCGCCCGTCCCACCGCGGAGCTCTGCATCGACTGCGCGCGGGCCGCGGAAGCTCGCCGCTAGCACCCGTCGCTCGCACCCGTCGGTGACGCCCCGCCTCGCGTGTGACAATGGTGCCCACGGGCGAACGCAGCCCGTTCGCTTTCAGGGAGCGCCCGATCGACGTCCAGCAGCACGCCGCGCCCACCGGCGCGCCCGCCGACGCGCCCATTGCTTCGGCGCGGAGTTCCCGCTTCCGCCCCGAGATCGAGGGGCTCCGGGCCGTCGCGGCGGTCCTCGTTGCCGTCTACCACATCTGGATCGGGCGGGTCTCCGGCGGGGTGGACGTCTTCTTCGTCGTCTCCGGCTTCCTCATCACGACGACGCTCCTGAGTCATCTGTCCCGGTTCGGGCGGGTGCGTCCCGGTCTGTTCCTCGGGCGTCTCGCCCGGCGGCTCCTGCCGTCCGCCCTCGTCGTGCTCCTCGTCGTCGCGGCGGTCACGTGGATCGTGGTCCCCGAGGGCCTGCGGCGGAACACGTTCACGGAGATCATCACCTCGGCGCTGTACGTGGAGAACTGGAAGCTCGCGATCGCGTCGGTGGACTACCTGGATCAGAACCAGCCGCACAGCGCCGTGCAGCACTTCTGGGCGATGTCGATCCAGGGCCAGTTCTACCTCCTCTGGCTCGTGGTCTTCCTCGTGGCGGCGCTCGTCGCCCGCCGCGGCGCCGAGCGCGGTCGACGGGTCGCGGTCGTGCTACTCGCCGCGACCGCGGTCGCCTCGTTCAGCTACTCGGTGTGGTTCACGTCCGTGAACCAGCCGTTCGCGTACTTCAGCACCCCGGCGCGGGCGTGGGAGTTCGCGATCGGGGGCCTCCTCGTGGTCGTCATCTCCCGGATCGTCCCGGGCCGTCGCGTCGCGGCGGTGCTGGGCTGGGCGGGTCTGCTGGCCGT
>CAKTZW010000078.1 GCA_934636065.1 uncultured Labedella sp. | reverse complement strand
GGCATGCCGTACGAGGCGATCCCCGCGGCGATCGCGGAGCGCGCCTCGGTGTTCCTCGGGGACTCGGAGGGCACGGTCGCCGTGATCGCCGACGCCGAACTGCTGCCGCGGTTGCGTTCGGCCACCGCCGGCCTCCCGGCCGAGCAGAGCGAGCGGGTCTGGTTCGGTTCCCCTCGCGCCGCGAAGGGCCTCGAGTTCGATGTCGTCGTCCTCGTCGATCCGGGGTGGCGTTCGGAGCGGGGCGTCGCGGAATCCCGGGAACTCTACGTCGCGCTCACCCGGGCGACGCAGCGGCTCTCGATCCTCCACTCGACGCCGCTCCCGCCCGAGCTCACCCCGTGATCACGCGGTGACGGGGAAGGAGAGCTCCGAGGGCTGCACGATGACCCACCCCGGTCCGTGGAACGCGTACTGGAAGGCCTCGCCGCTGCCGCGGCCGATGAGGGCGCCGGCGCTCATCGACGACTTCACCGTCGGCCGGAGGTTCGCGGACCACGCGATCGTCGCCTGCATGTCGGTGAAGGTCGGCTGCTGCGAGCAGTCCAGGATCACCGGGGGACCCTGCGTCACGACCGCCGCCGTCCCGACGCCGTGGATCGTCGTGTTCCACATCCCGCCCGAGAGCATGCCGGCGCCCTGCACGCGATTGAGGTCGTACTGCAGGCTCGACTGGAAGGCGAGCAGGTTCCGCCCGTTGATCGTGATCGCGTCGTTCTCGAGCTGGATGAGGTGCACGTTCGCCTTGTAGCTCGCCAGGAAGACCTCGCCGTCCCCGGACAGCCGCATGAGCGGCTGGTCGTCCGACGACATCATCTTCTTGAGGAACTGGCCGACGTCGCGCGAGCCCTCGTGAGCGAACGTGACATCGCCCTGATACGCCACCATGGCGCCCTTCTGCGCGATGAGGTCGTACTGCGGGTAGATCCGCGCCTTCAGCATGTACTCGTTCTGCAGCGACAGCCACTCGTTCGTCGTGATCTCGTTGTTGCTCGGCTCGAACAGACTCGACTTCATGGGCTCCCCGATCGCTTGCGGCGCGGCGGCGGACGTGCCGGCCGCGGTGTCGAGAGCGACTGTAGCAGTGGGGGCGGACGGGCCGGCTCAGCCCGGGGTCGCCTCGACGGCGTCGAGCATGACGGCGGCGAGCGAGCCCGACCGCTCGAAGACCGCCCGCTGCCGGTCCGACCCGGTGCCCCGCTCGAGGATCGTCGCGACACCCGACGCGACCCGTTCCCTGTCGCCGTTGCGATCGAGGGCGGCGTCCACGTGGTGGAGCAGAGCATCGAAAGCGGTCCGCGCGGGGACCGGTCGGCCCGAGACGGGGTGGACGAGCTCGCCGCCGACGCCTTCCGCCGACGCGCGCCACGACGCGAGCCTGAGGGTCGCGGGCGTGACGGGATTCGGCTCGTCGCCTCGGTTCCACTGCTCGGCGGCGACATCCACGAGGGCGCGCGCGAGCGCCGCGATCGTGAGGGCGTCCTCGACCCGCATGCAGACGTCGGCGACGCGGACCTCGAGCGTCGGGTAGCGCCGCGACAGTCGCGCGTCGAAGTAGAGCATGCCCCGATCCAGCAGGACGCCGGTCGCCAGCAGCTCGTCCTCGAAGGCCTCCATGCCCGCGACGTCACCGAAGATCGGCAGCGGACCGGCGGACGGCCACCGGCTCCAGACCTGCGAGCGATAGCTCGCGTAGCCGGTGTCGCGACCGCCGTGGAACGGCGAGTTGGCGCTCAGCGCGGTGAGGAGCGGGAGCCACGCCCTGATGCGGTCGAGCACGCCGACACCCTCATCGCGGGAGGCGATGTCGACGTGGACGTGGCACCCGCAGACCATGGTGCGCTTCGCGGTGACGCCGAAGTGCTGCGCCATCCAGTCGTAGCGCTCGTCGGGGGTGAGGTGGGGGAGGCTGGGGACGGCCGATGAGGCGATCGCGGCCGTGCGGGCGCCGACCGACCGGGCGCGGTCGTCGGCCGCCGCGCGACGGGCGCGCAGCGAATTCTCGACGTCGTCGAGCCGAGCGAACGGATCGCTCGCGATCTCGATCATCTCCTGCTGCAGCTCCGTCTGGAGGTGCTCCTGATCGCGCGCGACGGTCTCCCGGGACAGTGCGAGGGGCCGACCCTCGGTCGGGTGCACGAGGAGCATCTCCTCCTCCACCCCGATCTTCCTCACCGTGCGATTATGCCGCGTCGGCGTCACGCCGGCGTAGCGTGCGGATCCGTTTGACGACCCACCACACCACGGCGACGACCACGACCACGATCACGATCCACTGGAAGATGCCCGCGTACTCCTCGACGACGTGCCAGTTCTCGCCCAGCAGGAATCCGGCACCGATGAACAGCGAGTTCCAGAGGAGGCTCCCGGCGAGGGTGAGAAGGGTGAACAGCCCGAGGTGCATGCGCTCGATGCCGGCCGGGATCGAGATGAGGCTGCGGAAGATGGGTACCATCCGGCCGAAGAAGACCGCCTTGTTGCCGTGGCGCTCGAACCACGCCTCCGTGCGGTCCACGTCCTCGACCTGGACGAGGGGGAGCTTCGCCGCGATCCGACGCACGCGGTCGCGCCCGAGCGCCGCACCGAGCCCGTAGAGCGCGACGGCGCCGACGACGGAGCCGAGCGTTGTCCAGAGGATCGCCTCGATGATCGTGAAGCCGCCCCGGCTCGCCGTGAAACCGGCGAGCGGGAGGATCAACTCGCTCGGCAACGGGGGGAAGAGGTTCTCGAGAGCGACGGCGATGCCGGCTCCCGGAGCTCCGATGGTCTCCATGAGGCCGACGGCCCAGTCGGAGAACCCGGACAGGAGGGAGCCGGATCCCTCGGAACCGGTCGAGGAGAGGAGGGTCATGGTCGGGGGCTCCGATGGTCGTCGATGGTCGGCGGCTGTGAGAAGCCTACGGGCCGCAACTGGGCATCCCGTGGGATTGCCGGGAAGACGACACGGTTCCGCCGCCACCCGAAGGCGGCGGCGGAACCGTTCATCGTCGACGAACCGGCCGACGCGAGCGCCCGACTCAGACGGTCATCGTCCCCCGACGACCGACGAGCACGACGGCCGCGCCGACGATCAGGAGGCCGAGCGCGAGCCCGCCGACGGCGAGGGGCGTGTCGGCTCCCGTGACGGCGAGTCCGCTCGCCGCCGGTCGCTTCGCGAAGTACGGGTCGTCGTCCGTCACGGGGGTGCCGCTCGCAGCGCCCGTCGCGCTGACCGTCGCGACGTCCTGGTGCGCGCTCCCCGCTGCGACACCCGAGAGGGTCGCGGTGCAGTCGAACGAGGCGCCCGGCTCGAACGGTCCGTCCCACTCGGTGCCTCGACTACCGTCGGGGAAGGTGCACGTCAGGTCGGTCACGCGTCCGCCCTCCACGACCCGGTCGGCGACCGCGACGTCGACGAGCGGTTCGGTACCGGGGTTCGAGACGGTGAACGCGAGCGCCGTCGAGCCGTCCGGAAGGGTGACGGCGTCGGAGGCCGTGTCCGCGGCGTTGCCCGCGTCATCGCCCTTGACGATGCCGATCTCCGGCTCCGGTTCGGGCGCGGTGACGTGGAACGGGTCCTCGTCGTCCACGTCGCGACCGCTCTCGACGCCGGTCCCGACGACGTCGGCCGTGTCGGAGTGGACTCCGCCGCCCGGCAGGGCCGGCACCGTTCCGGTGCACTCGAACCGGTCGCCGACCGCGAACGGACCGGCCCAGGTCGTGCCGGAGGCGGGCCCGCCGAGCGACGAGAAGTCGCATGAGAGGTCGGTGAGCTCCGGCCCCTCCTGAGTCGTATCACGGACCGCCACATCGGCGAGGTCCTCCTCGCCGTCGTTCACGATCGTGAACGTGACGGGCACCGCGGTGCCGGCGGCGACGGACTTGCCGGGTCGTTCGTCGAAGTCGCCCGCCGTCGCGCCGTCCGCCGTCGACCACTTCTCGATGTCGATGGAGGGCACCGGGGGAGTGACGACGAAGAACGGGTCCTCGTCGGTGACGCCGTCCCCGCTGGCCTGGCCGGTGCCCTCGACGGCCGCGGTGTTGGCGTGCAGGGTCGCCGCCTCCATCGCGGGAACCGTGCCCGTGCAGTCGAAGCTCGCGCCCACGGCGAACGGACCGGACCAGGTCGTCCCACTGGAGGGTCCGCCGAGAGCCGAGAAGTCACAGGTGAGCCCGGTCATCGCCGGGCCCTCGTCGGTCGTGTCCGTCACCGAGACGTCCACGAGGGGATCCTGGCCGTCGTTGGTGATGGTCATCGTGACGGGTACGGGCGTGCCGGGCTCGACGCGCTTGGCGGGCTCATCGTCGAAGTCGCCGGCCGTGGCGCCGTCGTCCGTCGACCACTTCTCGATGTCGACGGACGGGATCTCGTCGCCCTCGCCGCCGCCTCCGCCCGACGAACTCGTGATGCTGGTCCGGGGAGCGTCGTTCCGAGTCGACCCGTCGGGTCGTGTCGACGACACGTTCGCGGTGTTGCTGAAGGTGTGCGACCCGGAGCCGGTCGCCTCGTCAAGGTCCACGCGGAACCCGAGTCGCACGGCCTGGCCGGCGGGGATCGGTCCGACCGTCACCGAGATCGTCTCCTCCGTGCACTGCACCGGCGTGATGACGGTCGGGCTGCTGAGCGGAGCGGCGACGTTGGTCGCGGTCCTGGTGCCTTGGAGGAGCTCGACGCTCGCGCAGTCGATGTTCATCCCCCCGCCGGGCGTGTCCGTGATGACCACGCGATCGAGCGGGCCGACGGGTGACACGACGTACCAGGTGACGGCGTCGTTCGGGTCGGTGTGGCCTTCGTCGTCGGAGAGGCCGCCGAACTTGACGGATGCATCCGTCCCGACGGGGCCCGCTCCGCCGGTCGGCGTGACGTCGGTCGTGAACTCGGTGCCGTCGTTCGTCACCGACGTGAACGGCACCGTCTCTCCCGGCGTGAGCGACTCGTCGAAGCCGGACTGGACGAACGCCGAACCGCAGACGTTGGTGCGGGTCTCGGCGTACTCCGTCATCGTGAACGTGATGACGGCGGGCGGGCCGTCGACGACGCTCGCCGTCGCGACGACCCTCGTCGGGTCTGCGGGGTCGACGAGCTGGAATCCGTTCGGGAGGTTGCGCAGGTGTTCGCTCAACGTGAGCGAGAACGTGTCGCCGGCGACGGTGCCGTCAGGGACGCACCACGAGATCTCGGTCCGCACCTGGGAACCGATCGCCGGATCGGTGGGGGTGACGTCGACGTCGCTGATCACGTCGTCGAGCTCGGCGGCGCTCGCGGGAGCCGCGGCGAGAGCCCCGACGACGAGTGAGCCGGCGGCGATGGCGATCACCGCGGCGGCGCGCGAACCCCGCCGTCGGGCGGGAAGGGAGGACAGGAGCACAGGGACCTCTTTTCGTAGCGGTACCCCCCGCCGGACGATCGGCCGGCGCCGGTCGAACCGGCCATGGCCGTCGTCGACGGGAGGGGTGTCGCCCACACGTTAGGGACCGGCGGCCCGCGCGGAGCGGACTGTCCCCAGGGCGATACTCCCCCTGGAGGGAGGGGCCCCCGGAGGCCTCCCCCGATGGAGCGGGCGCTCAGGATCGCGCGACGGCGATTCCTAGACTGGAACGACCGACCCGGAGGAGAACCGATGCCCGAGTGGAACCCCTGGATGCAGTTCGCCGCCGGCGCGATCATCGCGCTCGTCGCCGCGCTCGCGGTCATCGCCGTGACGGCGCTCGTCGTGCGCATCGTCTCACGGCGCCGACCGGCGGCCCTCGGACTGCTGTCGAGCGCCCGCCTCCCGTTCCGTCTCCTCGTGACGGTGGCGACGCTCTGGATCTCGGCCGCCTCGTCCGTCGCCGCCTCAGAGCCGTGGTGGCCGTTCGTGTCGCACGGACTCGCGATCGCCGTCATCGTCCTGGCGTCGTGGCTCGTCGGCTCGCTGGTCTCGTTCGGCCTCACGCAGGCCGTGGGTCGCTATCGCATCGACGTACCGGACAACAGGGTCGCGCGACGCGTCCGCACGCAGTTGCAGATCGTCCGTCGTCTCGTGCTCGTCGCCATCACGATCGTCGGCGGGTCCGCCGTCCTCATGACGTTCCCGGAGGTGCGGACCGTCGGTGCGAGCCTGCTCGCCTCGGCCGGTGTCGTCTCGATCATCGCGGGTCTCGCGGCCCAGTCGACGCTCGGCAACGTCTTCGCCGGGGTGCAGCTCGCCTTCAGCGACGCCATCCGTGTCGACGACGTCGTGATCGTGGAGGGCGAGTGGGGACTCATCGAGGAGATCACGCTCACCTACGTCGTCGTGAAGGTCTGGGACGATCGTCGGCTCGTCGTCCCGTCCACGTATTTCACGACGACGCCCTTCCAGAACTGGACCCGCCGGACGAGCGACCTCCTCGGCTCCGTCGAGCTCGACCTCGACTGGCGCGTCGACCCGCGAGCGATGCGTCTCCACCTCGACGCGATCCTCGACGCGAGCGACCTGTGGGACGGTCGGGTGAAGGTGCTGCAGGTGACGGATGCGGTCGGGGGCTTCGTCCGGGTCCGCGTCCTCGTGTCCGCCCGCGACGCCGCGACGCTCTTCGACCTCCGCTGCGAGGTGCGCGAGGAGCTCGTCGACTGGGTGCATCGTCACGGCGGTGAGGGGATCCCGAAGACGCGCGTCGTGGTCGGAGACGAGGAGCGGCCGGAGCGCGGACGCCCCGAGCCGCGCGCGACGACGGGAGCGCACCGCGGTCTCTTCAGCGGTAGCCCCGAGGCCGAGGAGCGCGGACTCGAGTTCACCCAGGCGATCTCGATCGTGGGACCGGCGGACCTCGACGAGCGCGAGGATCGCCCCCGCGACTGAGAGTCGATCGGCGACTAGTCCGAGCCCGCGAGGAAACGCAGCGCCGCGTCCCGGAAGACCCGCGACGTGGGCGCCGAGAAGTGGTCGCGGTCCGGCAGCTCGACGAACCGGCCGCGCGGGGCCGCCTCCGCGAGCAGCCGGGAGTCGTCGCGGACGGGGTCCCGGTCTCCGGCAGCGATCAGGAGCGGCTGCAGCGGCGGATCCGCCGGGTCCGGCTGGATCCCGCCCCTCATACCCTCGACGAGGGCGACGAGGGACTCGAGATCGTTGCCGGCGATGCCCGCGGCCATCTCGATGTAGGTGCGCGTCAGTGCATCGGCGACCGGTGCGCCCGACGCCGCGTACGTGCGCGCCGCGTCGAGATCGAAGCCCCTGAGCGGGTCTCCCGACGGCAGCCCGCCGAGGACGACCCGCGGGAACCGCTGAGCGTCGGAGCGCGCGAGGTGCCACCCGACGCGCGCCCCGAGGGAGTAGCCGAGCAGCACGGCGTCGTCGACGAGGTGGGACTCGAGGACCGTGCGCACGTCCGCGGCGAGCTGCTCGGTCGTGAACTGCTCGATGGCCTTGTCCTGCGAAGCGAAGCGCTCCGCCGCGCGACGCACCGATTCAGGGTCGGACCCGATCTTCACGAGCGCGACACCCATGACGTTCACCGTCACGCCGTTGGACGACTGCGCGGTGGGCTCCATCTTGATCTGGCGGGCGCGCAGCGAGATCATCTCGGCGCGCTGCGTCAGCGGGTTGACGATGGCCCCGCCGCCGGTGATGAAGCCCTGGAACAGGCCGGACAGGACGTTGGCGATGCCGACCGCCCACAGCTCGCG